>CAMLSI010000471.1 GCA_946482585.1 uncultured Lysobacteraceae bacterium | reverse complement strand
AACGACGCGCACAACGGCGCGTGCCGCGATTGGCGAAACGTCGCGGGACTGTTCGACGAGGTGACGCGCTACATCGGCAGCGACGACTTCCGCACGCAGACGAGCCGCTTCCAGCGGATGTGACCGCGCGCGAACGGACGGCCGCGGCGCCGGACTATGCGGCTGCGCGTCGCCGCTGCGGCACGAGCACGAACACGGCCAGCGCGATCGCCATCGCCGCCTCGATCAGGATGAAGGCATTGATGCGCAGGCTGACGCTGCAGATGTCCGCGTACCGATAGTGACCGAGCGTGAGGAGATTGCAGGCCGCATAGAGCAGCACGACGAAGGTGCCGGAACGGCCCGAGCCGCGCCGGATCAGCGCGTAGCCGATCCAGGCCAATGGCGTCATGAGCAGCCAGAACGCGTCGATCATCGTGCGGTCGATCCACGGCGGCTCGGGATACTGCTCGAAGAACAGCAGGTTGTCGGCATAGTGGACGATGCTGCCGACCACGGTCGCGATCAGCAGCCCTTCGAGGATGCGCAGCCGGCGCGCGGAAGCAATCATGGCGCAGGCGCCGCCGGCGGAAGGTTCGCGAACCAGGCCAGCGCACGCTCCCAGAACGGTTCGGCCGCCGGCCGGAAGTAGCCCATGTGCCCTATCCGCCCGCCCGCCGTACGCGGATCCAAGTCTTCGCGCGTGAGCGGCGCATTGCAGTAGCCCCAGACGAAGGCGTCGCGCGATGTCGGCAAGGCCCAGAGATCGTCGAGCGCGTTGGCGGCGACGATCGGCGTCCGCACGCCGGCATAGTCCTGCTCTATGCCCTGCATGGCCGGGTCGTCGAAGAAATAGCGCGGAAACCGGCACCAGTGCCGCCACTGCCGGTACGCATCGACCGGCAGGTCCTCGCCGAGGCCGAGCATCTTCCAGGGGCAATAGCCCTTCCACCAGGTCAGCAGCGGAAACACCACTTTCCACATCAGGAGTACGCGCAGGCGCTCGCCGACGGGCATGTAGCCGTGCCAGCCCGCGCCGGTGCCGAACACGTAGAAGCCGGCGACGCGGCGGTGATTGGGCAGCAGGCCGAATGCGTGACCGCCATAGGAGTGACCGACCACGTACAGCGGCACGGAGGCGTCGGCCATCGCGTCGACGGCCGCGGCGAGATCGAGTCGTGCCCAATCCAGCAGGTCCATGCGGAACCCGGCCAGCGACGCGGGACGCGATTGCCCTATGCCGCGATAGTCGAACGTCAGCGTCTCGAAACCCCGCATGCCCGCGTACTCGGCGAAGCGTTTGTAGAAGCCCTGCGGCACGGCCGTTGCGCCGGCCACGATGATGTGCCCCTTCAACGGAGGCTGCGCCGGGAAGCGGGTGGCGCCGAGCGCGTAGCCGTCGGCGGCAGTGAGGGTCACGGGCAGGGCAGCGGCAGTCACGCGATCGTTCTATGACAGACGTTATAGAACGCGTACGCTAGGCTATGACGACTGTCTTAGCAAGGGAGCCACGATGAGTCCCCGTCAATCCGATGCGCGTCAGCGCGTGGTCGCCGCCGCCGCCGAGATGCTGGCGCGACACGGCCTCAATGCGACGAGCATCCGCGAAATGGCCAAGCGCGCGGAGGCGCCGCTGGGCTCGACCTATCACCATTTCCCCGGCGGCAAGCAGCAGGTCGTCGTCGAAGCCGTGACGTTCGCGGGCGGGCACGCGGGCGCGAGCCTGGCCCGCCATCTGCAGGCAGGCTCCGTCGAAGGCCTGCGTGGCTTTCTCGCGATGTGGCGCGAGATCCTCGTGCGATCGAAATTCCGCCTCGGCTGCCCTGTGATGGCTGCCGCCGTCGAGGAACCGATCGACGACGTCGCGGAAGACGCCCTCGAAGCTGCCGCGAACGTGTTCAAGAGCTGGGAGGACACACTCGCCACGGCGCTGACGGCGGACGGTTGCGACCGCACGACCGCCGCCGACGTCGCGACACTCGTCGTCGCGGGCGTGGAAGGCGCCGTCGTGCTGTGCCGCGCGCGGCGCAGCATCGCGCCATTCGACCGCGTGGCGAAACAGCTGGAAAAATTGGTACGCGAGGCGGTTACCGACACGACAGCGTGACAGCGTCGGACGACGATGCCGCACGAACGTGACGTTGCGGTTCGCCCTCCGGGCTCGCCGGCAGCCTACGACCGAAGCGGCGGCTTCATCGCCACCGCGCGAGCGCCGCCTGTCCGTAGCGCGGATGCACGACGCGGCGGCGCGTGACGTCGGGTTCGCCGGTCTTGCCGTCGATCGGGAAAATCGTCAGATGACGCGGCTGCACCGTGACGCTCATCCCGGCCTGCAGCGCGCGACGCTGGGCTTCCTCGCCACCGAGTTCGGCTTCGAGCGTCTGGCCGAGTGCGGGCACGTCGAGTTCGAGATGCGCGACGCTGCCGGCGAGGTAGACGTGACGCAAAATGGCGCGCCAGCCGGAGTCGAGCGCGGTCGGCGTGAACGCGAGATGTTCGGGGCGCACGTAGGCGACGGCGCTGCCGTCGGCGAGGCCGTCGAGGCCGTCGGCCTCGAGGCGCTGGTCGCCGGCGACGACGCGGCCGTTCTGCAGGCGCACGGGCAGCTTGTTGGATTTGCCGATGAACTCGAACACGAACGGCGTGGCCGGCTGCTGATAGATCTCGTCGGGCGTGCCGACCTGCTCGATGCGGCCCTGGCTCATGACGACGACGCGGTCGGCGAGCTCCAGCGCTTCTTCCTGATCGTGCGTGACGAACACGGTCGTCAGTTTCATTTCCTCGTGCAGATGACGCAGCCACCGGCGCAACGCGACGCGGACCTGCGCATCGAGCGCGCCGAACGGCTCGTCGAGCAGCAGCAGTTCGGGTTCGGTCGCCAGCGCGCGCGCGAGTGCGACGCGCTGGCGCTGGCCGCCGGACAGCTGCGACGGATAACGCTGCGCCATGCCGTCGAGCTGCACGCGCTTGAGCAGCTTGTCGACGCGGTCGGCGATCTCGGCCTTGCTCGGACGCCGCGCGCGCGGGCGCACGCGCAGGCCGAACGCGACGTTCTCGAACACGGTCATGTGGCGGAACAGCGCGTAGTGCTGGAACACCAGGCCGACGCCGCGATCGCGCGCGCTGACCCGCAGCAGGTCGCGGCCGTCGCGCGACAGTTCGCCCGCATCGGGAAAATCGAGACCCGCGAGGATGCGCAACAGCGTTGTCTTGCCCGAGCCCGAGGGGCCGAGCAGCGCAATGAACTCGCCGGGCGCGATGCCGAGGCTGACGTCGTCGAGGGCACGGAAATCGGCGAAGCGGCGCGAGAGATGGTTGATGGCGATCGTCATGTCAGTGTCCGCGCGGCGCACGGGCGGCGAGCTCGGCCCCGTAACGCCATTCCAGGAAAGTCTTGAGGCCGAGCGTCACCAGCGCGAGGAACGCGAGCAGCGACGCCACCGCGAACGCACCGGCGTAGTTGTAGTCGTTGTAGAGAATCTCGACGTGCAGCGGCATGGTGTTGGTCAGTCCGCGGATGTGGCCGGACACGACGGAAACCGCGCCGAATTCGCCCATCGCACGTGCATTGCAGAGCAGCACGCCGTAGAGCAGCGCCCAGCGGATGTTCGGCAGGGTCACGCGGAAGAATGTCTGCCAGCCGCTCGCGCCGAGCACGCGCGCGGCCTCTTCTTCGTCGCTGCCCTGCGCCTGCATCAGCGGAATCAGCTCGCGCGCGACGAACGGCAGGGTCACGAAGATCGTCGCGAGCACGAGACCGGGCACGGCGAAGATCAGCTTGATGTCGTGCGCCTGCAGCCAGGGGCCGAACCAGCCCTGCGCGCCGAACAGCAGCACGTAGATCAGGCCCGCCACCACCGGCGACACCGAGAACGGCAGGTCGATCAGTGCGCCGAGCAGTGCCTTGCCGCGGAATTCGAAGCGCGTCATCGCCCAGGCCGCGGCGACGC
>CAMLSI010000470.1 GCA_946482585.1 uncultured Lysobacteraceae bacterium | reverse complement strand
GTCGTGAAGATCCCCGCGGACGAGAACAAGGAGAGCCGATAATGCGAGTCCTGCTGGTCGAAGACGAAGCCCCGCTGCGTGAAACGCTGGCCGCGCGCCTCAAGCGCGAAGGCTATGCGGTCGATTGCGCCGCGGACGGCGACGAAGGCCTCTACCTGGGGCGCGAGATGCCCTTCGACGTGGCCGTGATCGACCTGGGCCTGCCCAAGCGTCCCGGCATGGATCTCGTCAAGGCGCTGCGCGACGACGGCCAGCGCTATCCGATCCTGATCCTGACCGCGCGCTCGAGCTGGCAGGACAAGGTCGAAGGCCTCAAGGCCGGTGCCGACGACTACCTCGTCAAGCCGTTCCACGTCGAAGAACTGCTCGCGCGCCTCAATGCGCTCGTGCGCCGGGCGACCGGATGGACCAAGCCCGTGCTCGAATGCGGCCCGGTGCAGCTCGACACGACGGCGCAGAGCATCACCGTCGACAGCAAGCCGGTCGACCTCACGAGCTACGAATACAAAGTGCTGGAATACCTGATGCTGCATGCGGGCGAGCTCGTCTCCAAGGCCGATCTCACCGAGCACATCTACCAGCAGGATTTCGACCGCGACTCCAACGTGCTCGAAGTCTTCATCGGCCGTCTGCGCCGCAAGCTCGATCCCGACGGTCACCTCAAGCCGATCGAGACGGTGCGCGGCCGCGGCTACCGCTTCGCGATTCCGCGCAGCGACGTCGCGGCGGACTGAGTCCGCATGGCACCGCGGCGACCCCTGTCGCTGCAGGCGCGTTCGACCGTCGCGGCGGGCCTCGCGCTCGCGGCGTTTCTCGGCGTGACCGGATTCGCGCTCGACCAGGCCTACTACGACGCGACGGTCGCGGCGATGCGCGACCGGCTGCAGAACTACGTCTATGCCTACCTCGCCGGCTCGGACGTGCTGCGCGGCACGAAGCTGCTGCCGCCCGAAACCCTGCCCGACCCGGAGTTCAATCGGCCGGGCTCGGGCCTCTATGCCGTCGTCGTCGGCGACAGCGATTCGCTGCGCTGGGAGTCGCCGTCGGCGCTCGGCCGCGAACTCGCGTTCGACGCGCGCCTGTCGCCCGGCGAGACGCGGTTCGAAGGACCGGTCGACAATTCCGTCGGTCGCGTGTTCGTGTTCTCGCAGGGCGTGAGCTGGGAAGTCGACGAGCGCCGGCCGGTCAACCTGACCGTCCACGTCGCGCAAAGCGACCAGCCGTTCCTGCGCCAGATCGCCGCGTATCGGCGCACGCTCGCCCGCTGGCTCGGCGCGCTCGCGGTCGTGCTGCTGCTGCTGCAGATCGCGCTGCTGCGCTGGGGGCTGAGCCCGTTGCGCAAGATGGTGCGCGACGTCGACAACGTCATGAACGGCGATGCGGACCGGTTGCCGGGACAGTATCCGGCCGAGCTCGCGCCGCTGACCGGCAGCCTCAACGAACTCATCGATTTCGGCCGCGAGCAGCTCGACCGGTATCGCAACACCATGTCCGATCTCGCGCACAGCCTGAAGACGCCGCTCGCGGTGCTGCGCAGCGAGATCGACGGCGACGCCGGGTATCAGAGCCTGCGCCGCAGCGTGAGCCAGCAATCGCAGCGCATGCACGACATCGTGTCGTATCAGCTCTCGCGCGCGACCGCGTCGCGGCATCAGGTGTTCTCCACGCCGCTCGCGATCGAGTCGGCCGCGGAAGGCATCGTCGCGAGCCTGGAGAAGGTCTACGCGGCCAAGCGCGTGCTCTGCGAATTCGAGATCGACCCCGACGCGCGCTTCTTCGGTGCGCAGGGCGATCTCATGGAACTGCTCGGCAACCTGCTCGAAAACGCGTTCAAGTGGGCCAATCGCCGCGTGCTGCTGACTGCGCACGTGGTCAAGACGCCGCGCATGCGCCGCGCCGGCCTGGAGCTGCGCGTCGAGGACGACGGTCCCGGCATTCCGCCGGACAAGGTCGAACACCTGCTGCAGCGCGGCGTGCGTGGCGACGAACGCGTGCAGGGCCACGGCATCGGTCTCGCGATCGTCCAGGACATCGTCAAAGGCTATCGCGGCCACCTGTCCGTGCACCGCTCCGACGCGCTCGGCGGCGCGATGTTCTGCATTCGCTTCGAGGCGATGTGAGTCGCGCCCCGGCGTAATCCGCAGGTTCGCATCGAGTCGCGAGCGAAGCCCGCCATCGAGGTCCGGCAGCACGAGCAACCTGCGTCCGCCGTTCTCCGGCGCGCGAAGGCCTCGATGTCGGGCCTCGCCTGCGGCTCGGCGCCAAGCTACGGGTCCAGGCGTAGCGACCGAAGGCGCCTCACGCGCATCTCAAGGGCCGTGTCGTGCGATTCGCCGACGGGCTGTGACCGATGGGGAGGCGGGCTACGACGTTCGCGCAGGGAACTGCCGGCAGGGGCCGTGGAATCGCGAGCGGGACGACATCACCGGCGAGATGATCCTTCCCGCGTCGAACCGCGCCGTGGCAGAGCCGAAACAGACGCCGACGGCGGGGCCGCGCCGTCGTGCGTTTCCGATGCGGCATGCGACGCGCCGAAACCGATCACGCGATAGAGGCGTTCGGCGACATTGGCTTCGGCATACCGGCTCGCGACGTAGCCGCGGCCGCGCGCGGCCATGCGCTCGCGCGCAGCGGCATCGAGCGCGAGCGCTTCGTCAAAGCAGTGTGCGAGCGCGTCGGCGCCGCAATACGCCCAGCCGGCGTTCGATGCCTGCACATGATCGGCGAGCACGTCGCACTGCGCGTTGACGATCACGGGCGCGCCTTGCGCGAGGGCCTCGAGCGTGACGATGCTGAAGCTCTCCCAGCGCGACGGCATCACGAACGCCCTGGCGCCGGCCATCAGTGCGAACTTCTGCGCGGTATCGACGAAGCCGAGGTAGTGCACGCCGTCGCCGTCGCGCAGGTCGAGGTGATTCGCGCCGGTCAGCACGAGGTCGACCGCGTCGCGTCGTCCGCGGCGCCAGCGGCGGAAGGTGTCGACGAGTTCGCGACAGCCTTTGCTCTCGTCGATGCGCCCGCAATAGAGCAGATACGGCCGTTCGCGCGCTGCGGGCGGCGACGATGCGGCCTCCACCGCCATGCCGACGACGTCGCCGCGTTCGATCCCCCAGAGCTTCGCGCCGAGGCGGCGCTCGGCATCAGTGAGCCAGATCAGACGCGGCACGCGGCGCGCGGCTTCGGCGTAGATCGCGAGATAGGCCGGCGGTTCGTCGTGCAGGGTCGGCACCAGCACGCGCTTGCGCGCCGGCACGCAGTCGATGCCGAAGTACGTCGTCGGATACAGGTAGGTGCAGAACACCACCGCGTCGTAGTCGTCGCCATGCCGCGCGAGATGATCGAGCAGCCCCGGACACCACGGTCCCTGCGCGCGCACGAACTGTTCCGCGAGCGGCGCGCGCCAGTCCAGCCGAGCGCGGCCGTCGCGTTCGACGTCGCGCGCATGCGCGTGAAGCAGACGACGGTGCAGTTCATTGAACCAGCTGCCACGCGGCCAGGCGCTCGCGAAGCGCAGCAGGCGCACGCCGTCGCGGTATTCCTCGCCTTCGGGCAGCGCGTTGTCCCAGGTGCGATAGTCCAGCGCGCAGCTCGTGAGCACGTCGACGTCGCCGCGGCGCTGCAGCAGCTGCGCGTAGTGCCAGGCCAGCGCTTCGGAGCCACCGGCGATATCCGGGTGGCAGCGCTGCACGACGATCGCGACGCGGCTCATGCGAACGGTGCCAGCGCGGCGTGCAGGCGCGCGGCGAGCACGCCCGGTGCGAACTCGCGCCGATAGCGCGCGCGGCCGGCGAGGCGCAGCGTTTCCGCCGCGGCGGCGTCGCGCGCGAGCCGCGCGAGGCTCGCCGCATACAGGCGCGGATCGGATTCCCGCCACAGCAGGCCGGCATCGCCGAGCGTCTCGCCGATCGCGCTGCGGTCGCGCGCGACGACTGGAATGCCCAGCGCCATCGC
>CAMLSI010000469.1 GCA_946482585.1 uncultured Lysobacteraceae bacterium | reverse complement strand
ATTGGCGTGTCAGGTTCGCTCGACCCCGACACGCGCGAGCGCTTCGGGCAGGTCCGCCGCAATGAAATCGGCCAGTGCCCGCGCGCCCGGCGCGATGCCGCGACGGGCCGGCAGCAGGATGGTCGCGATGCTGTCGCGCGCGCTCCAGGACGGCAGCACGCGTTCGAGCCGGCCTTCGGCGAGATCGGCGCGCACGAGATAGTCCGGCAGTTGTGCGACGCCGCCCACGCGCAGCAGCAGGCTGCGCAGCGCGACCATGTCGCCGATCAGCGCGCGCGGCTGCACCGGGACCTGTACCGTCGGCTCGCCGTCGCACGCAAGTTCCCAGACGATGTCCTGGTCGGCGAAGCCGAACGCGAGCAATTCGACGCGTCCGAGATCGTCCGGCGTCTTCGGCCTGCCGATGCGATCGAGGTAGGCCGGCGGCGCCACCAGGAGCATCGGCACCACGCAGACGCGACGCTGCACCAGGGCGGAATCGTTGAGATCCCAGGTGTGTGCGCGCAGCAGCACGTCGAAGCCGGCGTTGATCGAATCGCTCGGACGATTCGCCACTTCGACCGACACGCGCACATTCGGAAAGCGTTCCACGAAGCGCGCGAGCAGCTCCGGCAGTACGACCTGCCCGAATGCGATCGAACTCGACAGCCGCACGCGGCCCGACGGCTCGCGCGCGTGCTGTTCGACGCGGTCCTCGGCGGCGCGCGCGCTGGCGGCCAGATCCAGGCAATGGCGATAGATCTCGCGGCCGCTCTCGGTCACGCTGAAATTCTTCGCGTTGCGCTCGATGAGGCGCAGCTCCAGCCGGTGCTCGAGCGCCGCGAGGCGCCGGCTCACACTCGACGGCGTCATCCCCAGCGCCTGTGCGGCGCGCGCGATGCCCCCGCTGTCGACGACCTGCACGAACAGGCGCAAATCATTGAGATCGAGCATCGCCAGCGTGCTCTCCGTCCGTGCGGGTTCGCGGATAGACCCGCAAGATTGCAGTAATGGAAACTTGCCCTGCGGGCCGCGCAACGTCGGCAGGGCGTATCGGCTGACTATAGTAGCGGGACCTGCGCTTTCGCATTCCCGGGGTTGCTGCGATGAAGCTGTGTGCGTTGCGGTCACCGGTGCTTGCCGCACTCGTTCTTGCCGCCCCGGCATTCGCCGGCGACGATCCCGTCGTCGCGATCCGGCACGATGTGTTCGTCACGACCGATCTCGCGCCCGATGCCTGCGAGCGCGCCGCCGACACGGTGTTGACGGTCGAGGAAGACACCGTCGTGCAGTACTGCTTCCGCGTGCGCAATCTCGGCAACGTCACGCTGACCACGCACGACCTCGTGACCGACGCGTTCGGCAAGCTCGACAGCATGCTGCCGCTCACGCTCGCACCCGGCGAGACGGCGTACCGCAGCCGCCTCGATCTCGCCATCGACGATCGCACCACGACGGGTACCTGGATCGCGCGCGACGTCGCGCCCGCGTACGCCGCATCGCCGACGACATACCCCTTCACCGACATCTCGGCGACCGGCACGGAAATCGAAATCTACAACTGGCAGGCGCAGACGATCACGATCCCGTTCTTCACGCCGCTGTACGGCCGCTATTCGCAGTACCTCAGCGTCTGCAACCTGGGCGTGATCGAGCTCGACAGCTTCCGTGGATTCTGCGGACAGCTGCCCGCAGCATTGCCGGCCGGGCCCGTGACGCTCGCGATGATGCCATTCTGGGCGCGGCTCGACTGGTTCATGGGCGGCGTCTACACGCAGACCGTCGGCACGGCACCGCACCGGCGCCAGATCGTTCAATGGCGTCGCTCGCTGGAGTTCGGCGGCTCGCCCGACGGCAACGGCGTGACGTTCCAGGTCATCCTCACGGAAGAGGACGATCGCATCGTGTTCCTGTATCCCGACGTGATGTTCGGACGCCCGGATGCCGACAACGGACGCGCCGCCGTCATCGACATGAACTACGACGCGAATCTCGGGCACATGTATTCGCACTTCTCACCGGTGCTGACGGACGGGCAGGCGATCCTGTGGACGCCGAACGTCTGGCGTACGACCCAGGCCTCGAATTCGGCAACCGTGATCGTGCATGCGGCGAAGATCGATGTCGCGCCGCGTGCGATCGCCGCGCGCCAGGCGCCCGGTACTGTCGTCGAGCGGCGCGTCCGCATCGCCAACACCGGCGAGATGCCGCTCGACTGGCACTTCGGCGAGGCGCAGGCGGCGAGCACGGCGCACATTCCGAAACACGCACTGCCCTACGCGGCCCATCGCGCGCCCGAACGCGTGGACTCGCTCGCGGAACTGCGCGCGGCGCACCGGGCGCGACCGGTTGCCGTCCCGGCGCCGCCCGCGAGCGTGAAGGGAACCCGAAGACCGGCCGGCTACGGCCGCGACAACGGCGGTGAAGAATTCGTCAAAGTGGATTTGGATACCGGCGTGCTGACGACGATCAGCCGCGTGCAGGACTCGCCGATCAACAGCATCGATTTCCGCGATGCGGACTTCTCGCGGTTGTACTCGCACCAGGGCGGCAGCGGCTCGGCCGGTCTGATCACGGTCGATACGGATGACGGCAACCGCGTCATCATCGGGCCTTCCGGAGTTCCCGGACGCGAAGGCTGGACCGGTCTGACATTCGATTCGAGCACCGGTGCGCTGTACGGTACGACGGCGCAGTACTTCGTCGACTATGACGGCAATATCTACTGCGGCCCTGATGCCTATCTCTATCGCATCAATCCCGATGTGGGATCGGCGCGGCGCATCGGACAGATCGGCACGGACATGTGCCTGCAGGGCATCGCGACGAATGCGAACGGCGAGATGTTCGGCGTCGATGCGCAGAACGACACCTTGCTCGCGATCGACAAGACCACCGGCGCGGGAACCGTCATCGGCTCGCTCGGCATCGACATCACGCCGTACGCCGGGCTCGATTTCGACGAAGAAGCCAACGTGCTCTATCTCGCCGTCTGGAACAGCACGACGATGCGGCCGGAACTGCGCCGGATCGATACGACGACCGGAGCGTCGACGCTCGCGGTGCCGCTCTCGCGTGCGGACGGCGGATTCACGTACATGATCTCGCTGGCGATCGAAAGCGGCGGGCGAGGGTGCACGAATCCGGACGAGGTGCCGTGGCTCTCGCTCGTGACGCCGGCGTCGGGCGTGCTCGCGCCGGACGCACAGGCCGAAGTGACCGTGCGCGTCGACGCGACGAACCTGGCCGAAGGCCACTACGAAGCGCTGCTGTGCCTCTACAGCAACGATCCGCGCAACCGCTTCGTGACCTTGCCCGTCAGCCTCGATGTCGATGACGAGGCGATCTTCGGCGACGGCTTCGAGTGAGGGTTGCTTCACCGTCCCGATCATGCGCTCGCTTTCGCGAGCACACGCTACCGCGAGCACGCGTTACGCGTATCGATCGACACCGCTCCCGTAGCATGTGGTCGCCATCGGCGACCGCACGATCGCGGAGTTCCGGGATGCGTCAGCACCTCGATCGTGCGCTCGCTTTCGCGAGCACACGCTACCGGAGGTGCGCACTACGTGGAGCGGGAAGGGGTGGCGTGTTTGCCGAGAACGTCGGTGTCCGGCTGCCAGGCGAATCTCGCGGCGGTCGGTAGCGTGCGAGCGCGTAGGGCAGAAGCGAATCCGGACCTGCGCCGGACTCTCGACTCGAAAAATCGCCGCAATGGCGTTTTTTGGAAAGTCCCGCTAGGGGGTTCTCCCTCGTTGGCCGTCTACGGGTCACGACGCGGCGTTCGGCGGTGCGGGTCCGCGTTGGCGCGCGGTGCGCGCTGCAGGCGCACCGGCGCGGATCCCGGCGTTTCGACGATGCCGTGCACCGGGCCAGGAGCTTCGGCCAACGGGAGAACGTGCGATGAAGCTTCGTAGTGCTTTTTTTGCCGTCGCGCTTCTTTGCGCGACGAGTGTGTGCGACGCCGTCGCGGCCGACG
>CAMLSI010000468.1 GCA_946482585.1 uncultured Lysobacteraceae bacterium | reverse complement strand
GGGTGGCGCCGTCCGCGTGCTGCGGCGCCGGCGGGCGCGGGCCGGGCGGCGCCGCCGCCGGCTCGCGGACTTCGCGGCGGGGCGGCCGGTGGCGAGCGCCGCCGCCACGACGCCGATCTATCTCGCCGCGCTGTCGGCGTTCCTGCGCCGCCTCGCGCGCGCCGTCAGTGCCGACGCCGCGGTGTTGCGCGGCGACGACTGGATACGCTTCCTCGACCGTCATGGCGACGGTTTCGCCGTCTACGCCGACGCGCTCAACGATGCGGCCTGGCGGCCGCACGCGGCGGTCGATGTCGGCGCGCTGCATGCGCTCGCGCGGACCCACGTGCAGCGTGTCCTCGCGCGCGAGTTGCGCCATGTTTGAATTCGCCTGGCCCTGGCTGTTCCTGTTGCTGCCGCTGCCATGGCTCGTGCTGCGGCGGCGGTCCGCGACCGACGAGCGCGGCGCGGCGCTGCACCTGCCGTACGACGGCGTGCTCGATCCGGCCGACGTCGCCGCCTCCGCGCACGGCGCCGTCGCCGGCCGCATCGCCGCCTGGCTGGTCTGGGCGCTGCTCGTTGCCACGGTCGCGCGGCCGCAATGGATCGGCGAGCCGACCGACCTGCCGCGCAGCGGCCGCGAACTGCTGCTCGCGCTCGACGTGTCGGGCAGCATGAACATCGGCGACATGAGCCTGAACGGTACTCCGGCAACGCGCTTCCAGGCCATGCAGGTCATCGTCGGCGACTTCATCGCGCGGCGCGCCGGCGATCGCGTCGGTCTGATCCTGTTCGGCTCCAACGCGTACCTGCTGACGCCGCTCACCTTCGACGTGAAGACGGTCAAGACCCAGCTCGACGAATCCGCGGTCGGCCTCGCCGGCCGCGAGACCGCGATCGGCGACGCGCTGGGTCTTGCGGTCAAGCGCCTGCGCGACCGGCCCGAGGCGCAGCGCGTCGTCGTGCTGCTGACCGACGGCGTCAACACGGCAGGTGAGATCGACCCGCACAAAGCGGCCGAGCTCGCGAGCTCGGAAAAAGTGAAGGTGTATACGATCGGTCTCGGTTCCGAACGCATGCGCGTCGACGATTTCTTCGGCAGCCGTTCGGTCAATCCGTCGGCCGATCTCGATGCGGCGCTCTTGACCGAGATCGCCGAGAAGACCGGCGGCCGCTTCTTCCGTGCGCGCGACACGGCCGAGCTGGCCGGGATCTACCAGGAAATCGACCGGCTCGAACCGGCCGCCGACCAGAGCGAACGTTATCGCCCGGTGCGCGAGCTGTTCCATCTGCCGCTGAGCGCCGCGCTGCTGCTCGCACTGCTGCCGCTGCTCGATCCGCGCCGCTACGCGTCGCTGCTGCCGGGGCGCGCGTCATGACGGCCGACTTCGTGTTCCTGCGTCCGTGGTGGCTGCTCGCCCTCGCCGCGCTGCCGCTGCTGTGGTTCGCGCTGCGCGGCGACGGCGGCCTGCAGCGCAGCTGGGCGCGCGCGGTCGACGCGCATCTGCTCGAGCATCTGATCGCCGGCCGCGAATCGCCGCGGCGCTGGCCTGCGGCGCTGCTCGCGCTGGGCTGGCTGATCGCCTGCGTCGCGCTGGCCGGACCCGCGTGGGAACGTCTGCCGACGCCGCTGTATCGCAACCAGAGTGCGCGCGTGATCGCGCTGGAACTGAGTCCCAGCATGCTCGCGGCGGACCTGAAGCCGAATCGACTGACGCGCGCGCGGTTCGCGATCCGCGACCTGCTCGACGGCCTCGGCGACGGACAGGTCGCGCTGCTCGGCTATTCCGGCGACGCGTTCGTCGTCGCGCCGATGACGGACGACGCGGCGACCGTGCGCAATCTCATCGGCGAACTCGATCCGGCGATCATGCCGGTCGGCGGCAATGCGACCTCGGTCGCGATCCGCCGCGGCGTCGACCTGATCCGCCAGTCGGGCAGCCGCGGCGGCGAAATCATCCTGGTCTGCGACGCGGCGATCGGCGACGCCGACATCGCCGCGCGCGAGGCCGCGCAACAGGGCGTGCGCGTGTCGGTGCTCGCGGTCGGCACGGCCGAAGGTGCGCCCGTGAGTCTTCCACAGGGAGATTTCTGGAAAAATACCGACGGCGACATCGTCGTGCCGCGTGTCGATGCAGCCCAGCTGCGCGGCATCGCTACCGCCGGCGGCGGCCGTTTCGTCCAGCTCGACGGCGGCACGGCGGACCTGTCGCCGCTGCTGGCGCAGGCGGCGCCCGATGCGGCGCGCGACGCCGACCTCCCCGGCGCCGAAAGCGCGCAATTGCGCGACCGCGGACCGTGGGTGGCGCTGCTGCTGTTGCCGCTCGCGCTGGCCGGATTCCGCCGCGGCTTCCTGTTCGCTTTCCTGCTCGCGCTCGGCGCGCTGCCGCAGAAGCCGGCGCAGGCGCTGGAGTGGCGCGATCTCTGGCAACGCGCCGATCAGCAGGCGTGGCGATCGCTGCAGGACGGTGACGCTGCGCGCGCCGCGGCGACGGCGCGCGATCCCGACCTGCGCGGCGCGGCGAAATTCCGCGCCGGCGATCCGGCCGGCGCCGCGGCGGACTGGGCGCCGGGCGGCAGCGCCGATGCCGCCTACAACTTCGGCAACGCGCTCGCGCAGCAGCAGCAGTTCGAGCAGGCTATCGCCGCCTGGGACGAAGCGCTGCGCCGCGATCCGGACCATGAAGACGCGAAGGCGAACAAGGCCGCGGTCGAGGAATGGCTGCGCAAGCAGCGACAGCAGAAGCCGGCGCAGGACAAGAGCACCGCGGACAAGGACAAGCAGGACCCCGCCGGCGCGAAACCCGACAAGCCCGAGCAGGGCAACCAGGGTTCGTCCGACGCGCAGCAGCAGGCGCAGGACGCGAGCGCCGGCGAGGAAGGCCAGCAACAGGACGGCAAGGCCGGCCAACAGGGCGAGGCTGCGCAGAGCGGCCAGCCCGGCGCGCAATCGAAGGCGGACGATGCCTCGCGTGCGGCCGGCGAAACGCAGCAGGGGCAGGATCAGGCCGGCCGTGCCGGCAAGGCCAAGCCCGGCGAGCGCGACGACAGCAAAGCCGATGCCGGCCAGGGTGCGCCGCCTTCCGCCGATGCGAAGCAGCAGCAGGCTTTCCGGCAGGCGATGGAGCGCGCGCTGCAGCAGGGCGCGCAGGGTGACAAGGATTCCGGCGCCGAGCGCGCGAGCTCCGGCGAGAAAACCGACGCCAAGCCCGAGCCCGGCGACAAGACCGCCGCCGTGCCTGCGGAAACCGAAGCCGAACGCGAGCAGCGCCAGGCCGTCGATCAATGGCTGCAGCGCGTGCCCGACGATCCGGGCGGCCTGCTGCGACGCAAGTTCCAACTCGAGTACGAGCGCCGCCAGCGCGGCGCCCAGCGCGGAGAACGCTGAAATGATGCGACGACTGGCCCTGCTGTTCGCGCTGTTCGCGCTCTGCGGTTTCGCCGCGGAGGCCGTCGCGGCGACCGCGCGCGCCTGGCTCGACCGAGACACCCTGCAGCTCGGCGAAACCGTCACGCTCAACGTGGAGACGGACGAATCGGCGAGCGAACCCGATTTCGGCGCGCTCGACGCGGATTTCGAACTGATCGGCCGCTCGAGCTCGAGTTCGGTCAGCATCGTCAACGGCCGCACGACCAGCACCATGCTCTGGGCCGTCGGCCTGCGCCCGAAGCGGGAAGGCAAGCTCACCATACCCGCCCTCGTCGTCGGCAACGCCAAGACCCAGGCCATCGCCCTGACCGTCGGCGCCGCGCCCGTGATCGCCGCGGCCAATCCGGGCGACGACATCTTTCTCGAGGTCACGGCCGATCCGCAGATCGCCTACGTACAGCAGCAGATCCGCGTCACGGTGAAGTTCTTCTATGCGATCAACCTGACCGACGGCGCAGTCGAGGAACTCGCCCTGTCCGACGCCGTCGTGCAGAAGCTAGGCCAGGACCGCAGCTACGACGCCGAGCGTTCGGGCCGGCGCTATCGCGTCATGGAGCGCCGCTAC
>CAMLSI010000467.1 GCA_946482585.1 uncultured Lysobacteraceae bacterium | reverse complement strand
ACGGCACGTCCTGATGGCCGTACGCCGCGAGCGCGCGGGTGCGCGTCTGCGCGAGCACGTCGAGGAACGTGGGATCGTTGTCGAGGTCGGTGCGCAGCACCAGCGTGTTGACGAAGCAGCCGATCAGGTCGTCGAGCTCCGGATGTACGCGGCCGGCGATCGGCGTGCCGACGACGACGTCTCGCGCGCCGCTCCAGCGTCCGATCAGCACCGCGAACGCGGCCTCCAGCAGCATGAACAGGCTGGCGCCCTGCGCCAGCGCGAGCGCCTTGAGCGCGGTCAGCAGCGCTGCCCCGGCATGTCCGTCGATGCGCGCACCGGCGAAGCGCTGTTGCGACGGACGCGGCTTGTCCAGCGGCAGCTCGTGCAGCGTCGGCAGGCCGGCCAGCTGCTCGCGCCAGTAGTCGACCTGGGCCTGCAGCGCTTCGCCCTGCAGCCGGCCGCGCTGCCACGCGGCGTAGTCGGCGTACTGCACCGGCAGCGCCGGCACGGCCGCTTCGCGTCCGGCGATACGCGCGCCGTACAGCGCGGCGAATTCGCGCACCATCACTGCGGTGGACCAGCCGTCCGAGGCGATATGGTGCAAGGTCAGCACGAGCGCGTGCTCGTCGTCGCCGAGCACGATCAGGCGGCAGCGCAGCAGCAGATCGCGGGAAAGGTCGAACGGCACGCCCGCCTCGTCGCGCGCGACACGGCGCAGTTCGGCATCCCGCTGCAGGGCATCGACCGTGCGCAGATCGCTGATCGCGATCTCGACGGGCTCGGCGGCGCCGATGACCTGCACCGGCATGTCGTCGACTTCGGCAAAGCGCGTGCGCAGCACTTCGTGGCGCGCGACCAGCGCGTCCAGCGACGCCTGCAGCGCGGCGCGGTCGAGACGGCCGCTCAGCTTCAGTGCCGCCGGCATGTGGTACTGGCGGCTGCCGCCTTCGAGCCGGTCGATGAACCACAGGCGCTGCTGGGCGAACGACAGCGGCAAGACTTCATCGCGCGGCGCGCGCGGAATCGCGGCGTAGCCGGACATGGCCTGCGCGTCGAGATGCGCGGCCAGCGCGCGCACGCTGCCGTGCTCGAACAGCGCCCGCACCGGCAGCGGTTTGCCGAAGGTCTTGGCGATCTCGCTCGCGACACGCGTGGCGAGCAGCGAGTGGCCGCCGAGTGCGAAGAAATTCGCGTCCGCGCTGACCGTGTCCTGACGCAGGATGCGCGCCCAGATCGCCGCGAGGCGCAGTTCGGTATCGCCCTGCGGCGCGACGAAGGTGTGCTCGTGCGCGGCCGGTTCAGGCAGCGCGCGGCGGTCGACCTTGCCATTGACGGTCAGCGGCAGGCGCGGCAGCAGCACATAGGCAGCCGGCTGCAGGTAGGCCGGCAGTTCGGTCGCGATGCCGCTGCGCAGGCGGTCGGGCAGATCCGGTCCGGCGCCGGCGACGTAGGCGACGAGACGCGCATGATCGCCCTCGCCGCAGACGACCACGGCCGCTTCGCGCGCGCCGAGCAGGCGCAGGCGGCTTTCGATCTCGCCGAGCTCGATGCGGAAGCCGCGCAGTTTGACCTGGTCGTCGAGGCGGCCGAGATATTCCAGCGTCCCGTCATTGCGCCAGCGCGCGCGGTCGCCGCTGCGGTACAGGCGTGCGCCGTCCGCGCCGTCGACGAACTTCTGCGCGGTCAGTCCGGGCTGATTGATGTAGCCGCGGCCCACGCCGGTGCCGCCGATGTACAGCTCGCCAGCCACGCCGGGCGGCAGCATGCGGCCCTGCGCATCGAGCACATGGCAGTACACGTTCGCGAGCGGCCGGCCGATTGCCGGTTCGCTGCCGGCGATGCGCATCCACGTCGTGTCGACGCAGCATTCGGTCGGGCCGTAGACATTGATCGCGTAGCGGTCGCGTTGGTACTGCCAGTCGACCAGACGCTGCCACAGCGTGCGGTCGATCGCTTCGCCGCCGATCACGAGGTTCGGCAGGCAGTCGTCCAGCCCGGCCGCGAACCACGCGGCGAGCAGCGACGGCGTGCAGTCCATGACGTCGACGCGGCGCTGCGCGAGCAGTTCGCGCAGTGCGATCGCATCGAGCTTGGTCGCCTCGGGTACGATCAGCACCTCGCCGCCGTGCGCCCACTGCACGAGCGCCTTGATCGATCCGTCGAACGCGGTCGACGCGGCGAGCGCCCAGCAGCCGCGGATGATGCCGCCGGCGATGCCGTCGGGACCGAGGTTCGCAGCCAGGTTGGCCAGCGATCGGTGTTCGATCAGCACACCCTTGGGACGGCCGCTGGAACCCGAGGTATAAATACAATACGCAACATTGTTCAAAGCGACCGGCGCCTGCGGCGCGTGTGCCGGCGCGTCAGCGATCGCGGGGTCGGCGATATCGAGCAAGCCGGCGTCCTCGCCGCGCAGCCGTTCGCGCGACACCGCGTCGACGAGCAGCAGCAGCGCGCCGCTGTCGCGGACGATGTACTGCAGGTGCGCATCGGGCGAGCCCGGATCCAGCGGCAGGTACGCCGCACCGGCCTTCAGGATGCCGAGCACGGCCACGGCCTGGTCGACGCTGCGCGGCAGGCAGACGCCGACGAGCGTGTCGGCCACCGCGCCGCGACTGCGCAGGATCCGGGCGAGCCGGTTGGCCCGCTGGTCCAGCTGCGCGTAGCTCAGCGCGGTGTCCGCATCGCGCACCGCCACGGCCTCGGGCGAACGCCGTGCCTGCGCTTCGAACAGGTGATGGAAGCACTGCTGCGCGAACGGTGCCTGTGTGCGGTTCCAGCCATCGATCTCGGCCTGTCCGGCGGCATCGGCGAGCACGACTTCGCTGACCGCGCGCTGTGGTGTCGCGACGAAGGCCTGCAGCAGTTCCGCATACGCCGCGCCGAGCCGCGCGATGCTCGCCGCATCGAACAGGTCCTGCGCATACAGCCAGGACAGGCGCAGTCCGCCGGCGGTTTCTTCCGCGGTCAGCTGCAGGTCGAACTTGACCTGCTCGTCGCCGTCGGCGAGCGACGCGATCTGCAGGCCCGGCAGCGTCATTTCGGCCGGTGCGGTGTTCTTCAGCGAGAACAGGATCTGGAACAGCGGCGCGTGGCTGAGGCTGCGCACCGGTTTGAGTTCGTCGACGAGCATCTCGAACGGCACGTCCTGGTGCGCGTAGGCCGCGAGCGCACGCGTACGCACCTGCTGCAGCACCTGCTCCAGGCGCGGATCGCCGGCGAGGTCGGTGCGCAGTACGAGCGTGTTGACGAAGAAGCCGATCAGCGGTTCGAGGTCGGGATGCGTGCGGCCGGCGATCGGCGTGCCGACGACGATGTCGCTCGCGCCGCTCCAGCGGCCGAGCAGCACCGCGAACGCGGCCTGCAGCAGCATGAACAGACTTGCGTCGTGCCGCAGTGCCAGCGCCTTGAGATCCTGCAGCAGCGACGCGGGCGTGAGCTGATCGACGCTCGCGCCGGCGAAACGCTGCTGCGCGGGACGCGGGCGGTCCAGCGGCAGCTGATGCAGCACCGGCAATCCGGCGAGCTGTTCGCGCCAGAAGCCGACCTGGGTCTGCAACGCCTCACCCTGCAGGCGCTGGCGCTGCCACGCGGCATAGTCGGCGTACTGGATCGGCAGCGCCGCCAGGTCGGGCTCGCGGTTCTGCGCGCGCGCGGCATACAGCGCGACGAATTCACGCACGAGCACGGCGGTGGACCAGCCGTCCGAGGCGATATGGTGCACGGTGAACAGCAGCGCATGATCGTCGCGGTCGAGCAGCACGAGCCGGCAGCGCAGCATCGGGGCGGCAGCAAGATCGAACGCGAGCGACGCTTCGTCCCGCGCGATCGTGTCGAGCTGCCGTTCGCGCGCCGCGGCATCCTGTGCACGCAGGTCGCTGATCGCTAGCGCCACCGGCAGCGCGGGCAGGATGACCTGCACCGGCTCGCCGTCGACGTCCGCATAGCGCGTACGCAGGATCTCGTGGCGCGCGACGATTGCATCGAGCGCGGCCTGC
>CAMLSI010000466.1 GCA_946482585.1 uncultured Lysobacteraceae bacterium | reverse complement strand
GGCCCGCGATGCGCGGCACGTGGGAGTTCGGATACGCGTTCTTGTAACCCGGTACGCCGTGGCAGCCATGGCAGGAATAGGTCTTCAGGCGCCCGGCTTCCTTGTCACCCGCGGCATGCGCGGACGAGGCAGCGAGAGCAGTGGCGGCTAGCAGGGAAGCGAGCAGTAGCGATCGGGTCATCGTCGGGTTCCGGCGGGGGCGGTTGCCTGGCTGGTAAAGCGGCGAGTATAGCCGGCGCGATGCGGCAAGCTCCAGCCGCGTCTGCCTTTGCGGCACCGCGACGTGACTACCGGCTCACGACGTGCATCACCAATCTTCACAGAATGCTCACCGTCGCCGCGGGGGGAAGACCCGGTGCATCCATTACTGGCAAAACGGCATCAAAGGCCGCTGTGACCAGTTGTCACGACTAGTGATGTAGTCTAGTATAACACCACAATACCAGCACACGGGCCTCTCGCCATGCTTGCCGTCTCGCGTCGTTCCGCTTCCGGTCAACGGTCAGGAATGCATCGTATCGCTTTGATTTTATTTGCTACTTCGTTGCTGGCTGGGTGCGGCAAGGGCGCTCCCGACAAGGATAAGGAGAACGAGGCCGTCGCGCTGGTTCCGGTCGAGACGGCCGTGGTCGCGACACGAGCGATCGACGCCAGCTATTCGGGAACGGCCACGCTCGAAGCCGATCGGGAAGCCGACGTCGTCGCCAAGACCAACGGCGTGCTGCTGAAGCTCCTGATCGAGGAGGGCGATGTCGTGCGGCAGGGCCAGGTCCTCGCGCGCCTCGACGACGCGAGCCCGCGGCTGAGCCTGGCCAAGTCCGAGGCGACCCTGCGCAAGCTCGAAGCCGACTATCGCCGCGCCGATGAAATGTTCGGCAAGAAGCTGCTGTCGCTCGAAGAGCACGACAAGATCAAGTTCGATCTCGACAACCAGCGCGCCGTGCACGACCTCGCGCGTCTGGAGCTGTCCTATACCCAGGTCGTCGCGCCGATCGACGGCGTCATCGGCAAGCGCCTGGTCAAGGAAGGCAACCTGATCCAGATCAACCAGCCGCTGTTCCATATCGTCGATTTCGATCCGCTGCTCGGCGTGCTCAATGTGCCGGAGCGCGAACTCAACACACTGAAGCCGGGACAGGCCGTGAGCATGGTCGTCGACGCGCTGCCGGCTCAGCGTTTTCCCGGCGTCATCGACCGCGTGAGTCCGATCGTCGATGCGGCGAGCGGCACGTTCCGGGTGACCTGTCGTTTCACGGCGGCGGCGCAGACCCTCAAGCCCGGCATGTTCGGTCGCATCGAGGTGATCTACGACCGCAAGCAGGATGCGCTCGCGATCCCGCGCAGCGCGCTGATCGAAGAAGACGGCGAGACGGCCGTCTATGTCGTCGTCACGGCACCGCCGGCCCCGGAGAAATCGAAGGAGGGCGCCGCAGCGAAGCCCGAGGACGCGGCGTCGAAGACCGCGCCGGCTGCGCCGTCGATGCAGGCCCAGCGCCGCGTCGTGCACATGGGCTTCGCCGATTCCGAATATGTCGAAGTGCGCGAAGGCCTCAAGGGCGGCGATCAGGTCATCACGGTCGGTCGCAATGCCGTGCGTGACGGCACGTTGATCCAGATCATCGATGCGACGCCCGCGCCTGCGGCCGGCGTTCCGGTTGCGGAGAAGACGCCATGAGCATCGTCGATATCGCCGTGCGCCGTCGCGTGACGGTGTTCATGTTCACCTTGACCTTCGTACTGTTCGGCCTGATCGCGCTGCTCAGCCTCAAGGTCAACCTGCTGCCCGACCTGTCGTATCCGACGCTGACCGTGCGTACCGAATACGAAGGCGCGGCGCCGCTCGAAATCGAAAACCTGATCACGCAGCCGGTCGAGGAAGTGCTCGGCGTGGTCAAGAACGTGCGCAAGCTGCATTCGGTGTCGCGCACCGGCCAGTCCGACGTGATCCTCGAATTCACCTGGGGCACGGACATGGACATGGCCAGCCTCGAGGTTCGCGACAAACTGGAATTGTTGCAATTGCCGCTCGAGGCGAAGAAGCCGCTGCTGCTGCGCTTCAACCCGTCGACCGATCCCATCGTGCGTTACGGCCTCTACGGCAAGAGCGAGGATCGCGGCTTCAACGAGGCCGAGCTCAAGCAGTTGCGCCGCTTCGCCGACGATGAGCTCAAGAAGCGTCTCGAGCCCGTGTCCGGCGTCGCCGCGGTCAAGGTCGGCGGCGGCCTCGAGGACGAAGTCGCGGTCGAGATCGACCAGCAGAAGCTGTCGCAGCTCGGCATCGGCGTCGAGGACGTGGTGCAGCGCCTCAAGGACGAGAACGTCAACATTTCCGGCGGCCGCATCGAGGAAGGTTCGCAGCGCTACCTCGTGCGCACGATCAATCAGTTCGCGAACGTCGACGAAATGCGCGAGCTGCTCGTCAAGATCGACAAGGGCGTGCCGATCCGGTTGAAGGATATCGCGCGCGTGCACCAGAGCTACAAGGAGCGCGAAGGCATCGTGCGCATCGACGGCCGCGAGGCGATCGAGCTCGCGGTCTACAAGGAAGGCGATGCGAATACCGTCAGCGTGGCTGCCGGCATCAAGGCGACCGTCGCGCGCATGCAGGAGAACAAGACGCTGCCGGCCAACGCCGAACTCAAGGCCATCGACGACCAGTCGCTGTTCATCGGCGCCGCGCTGCACGAAGTGCGTTTCGACGCGCTGCTCGGCGGCGTGCTCGCGATCCTCGTGATCTTCTTTTTCCTGCACGACAGCTGGAGCACGTTCATCATCTCCCTGTCGCTGCCGATATCGCTGGTCACGACGTTCTTCTTCATGGGACAGGCCGACCTCAGCCTCAACGTGATGTCGCTGGGCGGCCTCGCGCTCGCGACCGGCATGGTGGTCGACGACTCCATCGTGGTGCTCGAGAACATCGCCCGCCTGCGGGAGAAGGGATTGTCGATCGTCGACGCGGCGGTGCAGGGCACCAAGGAAGTCGGCATGGCCGTGACGGCGTCGACCCTGACCACGGTCGCCGTGTTCTTCCCGCTCGTATTCGTGCAGGGCGTCGCCGGTCAATTGTTCCGCGATCAGGCGCTCACCATCACGTTCGCGATGCTGATCTCGCTGGTCGTGTCGATGACCCTGATTCCGATGCTCGCCTCGCTCAAGGGGACGGCGCCGCTCGCGTACCGCGACGAGCCGGCCGCGCCGATGTCGTTGCCGCGCACGCTCTGGGATGCAGCGCTGGGTTTCCTGTTGTGGCCGTTCACGCGGCCGCGCAACACCAGCGCCCGCGCCGTGTGGATGCTGCTCGGCGTGGCCGCCAGTCCGATCCTGCTCCTCGTGTTCGTTTGCTGGGCGCTGTTCGCGCTGCTGTGCTGGATCGTGTCGACCGTGTTCGTGCTCGCGATCCGCTTCGGCACCTGGTTCGTGCAGGTCCTGATCGGAACCCTGCCGTGTTCGCCGCGTACCTACCTGCGCGATCCGCAGACGCCGTGGCGCCGCTGGGTCGCGGCGGGCCTGCGCCTGGCGGCGCGTCCGGACCGCGACGATCTGCCGCGCTTTCCGGGCAGCCTGCGCAGCCTCGTGTTCGTGCTGTCGCTGCCGCTCAAGCTGGCGCTGCTGCCGCTCTGGCTCGCGGGTGTGATCGTCGCCTTCGTCGCGATGCCGCTGATTGCGCTCGTCGGTGCGGTGTTCCGCTTCGTGTTCGGTCTCGTCGGCCGTCTGCTCATGGCGCCGTACGAACGGCTCGCTGCGGGATACACGCGTTCGCTGCCGGGCATCCTGCAGCGTCCGTGGCTGGTGCTCGGCTTCTCCGTCGCCGCATTCATCGGCACGTTGCTGCTCGTTCCGACGCTGGGCATGGACTTGATTCCGCAGCTCGCGCAGGGCCGCTTCGAGATGACCGTGAAGCTGCCGCCCGGCACGCCGCTCGCGAACAGCGACAGCCTCGCGCGTGAGCTGCAGGTAGCGCACAAGGACAATCCGAACATCGACTC
>CAMLSI010000465.1 GCA_946482585.1 uncultured Lysobacteraceae bacterium | reverse complement strand
ACAACATCATTCCGGAAAAAGTCGAACTCGAAGGCACCGTGCGCACGTTCGACGCGGGCATGCGCGAAGACCTGTTCAATCGCCTGCGCCGTACCGCCGAGGGCGTCGCCGCGGCGCAGGGCGCGCGCGTCGAGCTCGAAGCGCCGATGCCCGACGTGCACAACCCGGTCACGCGCAACGACGCGGCGCTGACGCGGCGCCTGCGGCCCAGCCTCGAAAAAGCCGTCGGCAAGGACAACGTCATCGACGTGCCGCCGAACATGGTTGCCGAGGACTTCTCCTATTTCGCCGACGAGGTGCCCGGCCTGTATTTCTTCGTCGGCGTCGTGCCACCGGGCCAGGATCTGGCCAAGGCCGCGCCGAACCATTCGCCGAAGTTCTTCCTCGATGAAAAGGCGCTCGCTGTCGGTACGCGCGCGATGCTGCAGGCGGCCGTGGATTTCCTGCAGTCGGGCAACTAGGGCGGAGCGGGCAGAAACCAGGACAGGGGGCGCTCGATGGCGGCGCGCGTCCCGGCCGCACGTACGTGCGGCCCATTCTCCGGTCGACTGCTCGCAACGGAACTCGCGATGAGTGCCGCGGGTCGATAGTGCGCCGCGTTGCGGCGAATTCCCGATCGTCCTTTCCGCGTCGATGATTCGGCGGCCACCGCGTGTGCTGCCGGCGGCAGCGTGCGCGCCGAAGGAGCCGCCTCATGGAGCGATGGATGCGCCTCTGCCTCCGACTGGTGTTCTGGCTGCTGCTGCTCTTGCCGTTGCCGCTGCTGCTCACTGTGACGTTCTTCGTCGTTTTCGGCCTGATGGTGGACAGCCATTACGGCCAAATTCGACCGCGGGCGACGCGCGCGCAGATCGCGATGCTCGACATGGCTGTCGAAGCGTTCCGGCTGGACTGTGGGCGCCTGCCGGGCAGCCTCGACGAGCTGCTGGGCGTCTTTCGCGAACCCGATTGCGTGAAATCGACGCATCGTCTGTCCTCGCTCATCGATCCCTACGGGGAACCGTTCGTGTATTGGCGCGCAGCGGATGCAAGCCGGTTCGAAATCCGCTCGCTGGGTCGCGACCGCGTCTACGGCAGCGCCGACGACGTCTCTTCGAACGATTGGAGCTGGCCCTGGCCTCGTCCGTGGTACGAACGCGTGGATGGGTGGCGACGGGTATCGGCGCTGCTGCCGCTGCTGCTGGCCGGCGCCATCGTCTACCGCGTGGTTGCGGCATTCGCCGGCGCGTTCCGGATCGCCTGGCGCCGCTGGCACAGGCCGCCCCAGCAACGCGGGAATTCCTGAGTCCGCCGGCCGCAACCCTTTCGGAACCGACGCGGCCGACCGCCATCGGCAGGATGCCGCGCGGCCCAGGCCCCAGGCCGATTGCAAGAGCCGCGGGCGCTTTTTCTTCACGAATCTGAAACACGAATTGCACACAGATTCACATCAGATTGTGTTGACCCCGCGCTGTCAACCTCTATATGTTGTGTTGAGTCGGTTCCCGGTCTAGGCCGGGATTAAACGGGAATCCGGTGCAATTCCGGAGCTGCCCCGCAGCGGTAAGCGGAAACGAACGCCGTCATCAGCACTGGCCCGGAAGGCTGGGAAGCGACGGCCCGTAGGAGGTTCCGGAGGGCCGGGACCGCGTCCGCAAGCCCGAATACCTGCCGACAGCCGCGCGTCGCACACCGCGCGGTCACGGCCAGGAGTCTCCGCGGGGAGACGGGTCGACGGTCGCCGCCGGTCGAAGGGCCGTGACGGCACCGCGCCCGAATTCCGCAACTCCGCACGCCCGAGGGGGCGTGGCCACGCCGCGGCCTGAACCGCGGCGTCGCCGTCCCCTCGATTTGCCGTCCCCGGGATCGGACGGCAGCCGTGCGCCACTCGCACCGGAGGGAGTCCATGAGCACCACAGAACACGACATCGCCACCGCCGCCTCCGCCGCTCGCACCGGCGTTGCACCGACCGAACCCCGCGCGCCGCAGTTCGCGCTGACGCCGCCGCATTCCAGCGGCGCCATGGCCGTGACCAAGCGCAACGGCAAGCGCGAACCCGTGGACCTCAACAAGATCGTGCGCGCCGTGACGCGCGCGGCCGAAGGTCTGTATTCCACCGATCCGATGCGCGTCGCGACGCGCACGATCTCGGGTCTCTACGACGGCGCGACCACGCGCGAACTCGACGAACTCTCGATCCGCACCGCGGCGATGCTGACCGCGGAGGAACCCGAATACGGCCGCCTCGCCGCGCGCCTGCTGTCGGAGTACATCGCCAAGGAAGTCGCCGGCCAGGAAATCCACGCCTTCTCGCAGTCCGTCGCGCGCGGCCATGAACTCGGCCTCATCAACGAACGCCTGCTGACCTTCGTGCAGGCCAATGCGCGCAAGCTCAACAGCGCGCTCGACATGGAGCTCGACCGCCGCTTCGATTACTTCGGCCTGCGCACGGTCTACGACCGCTATCTGCTGCGTCATCCGAAGACGCGCAAGGTCATCGAGACGCCGCAGCAGTTCTTCCTGCGCATCGCCTGCGCGCTCTGCGAAGACGTCACCGACGCGCTCGAGCTGTACCGTCTCATGGGCAGCCTCGACTACCTGCCGAGTTCGCCGACCCTGTTCAACTCGGGCACCACGCACGAACAGCTGTCGTCGTGCTTCCTGCTCGATTCGCCCGACGATTCGCTGGAATCGATCTACAAGCGCTACGCCGACGTCGCGATGCTGTCGAAGTTTTCCGGCGGTATCGGGCTGGCGTACACGCGCGTCCGTGCGCGCGGTTCGCTGATCAAGTCGACGAACGGTCTCTCCAACGGCATCGTGCCGTGGCTCAAGACGCTCGATGCGTCGGTGTCGGCCGTGAATCAGGGCGGCAAGCGTAAGGGCGCCGCCTGCGTCTACCTCGAACCGTGGCACGCCGACGTCGAGGAATTCCTCGAGCTGCGCGACAACACCGGCGACGAGGCGCGCCGCACGCACAATCTCAATCTCGCGAACTGGATCCCCGACCTCTTCATGCGTCGCGTCGAAGCCGACGCGCAGTGGTCGCTGTTCGATCCCAAGGCCGTGCCGCATCTCGTCGACCGCTGGGGCGCGTCGTTCGAAGCGGCCTACGAACAGGCCGAGTCCGCCGGCCTTGCGGTCAAGCAGGTCAAGGCGCGCGATCTCTACGCACGCATGATGCGCACGCTCGCGCAGACCGGCAACGGCTGGATGACGTTCAAGGACAAGTCCAACCGCGCCTGCAACCAGACCGCGAAGGAAGGCAACGTCGTCCACTTGTCCAATCTGTGCACCGAGATCATCGAGGTCAGCTCGCAGGGCGAGACCGCGGTGTGCAATCTCGGCTCGATCAACCTCGGGCAGCACATGAACGTCGACGGCTTCGATTATTCGAAGCTCGCCGAAACCGTGCGCGTGGCCGTGCGCCAGCTCGACCGCGTGATCGACCTGAACTTCTATCCGATCGAATCGACGCGCAGTTCCAACCTGAAATGGCGTCCGGTCGGTCTCGGCGTCATGGGCCTGCAGGATGTGTTCTTCAAGCTGCGCCTGCCGTTCGATTCGGCCGAGGCGCGCGATCTGTCCACGCGCATCGCCGAGGAAATCTATTACAACGCGCTCGTCGCTTCGCATGAGCTCGCGCTCGAGCGCGGCGCGCACCCGTCGTTCGGCGATACGCGCGCGGCGCAGGGCGAACTGCAGTTCGACGCCTGGGGCGTCACGCCGACCGACACGACGCGCTGGGATGCGCTGCGCGAGAACATCCGGAAAGGCGGCCTGCGCAACTCGCTGCTGATCGCGATCGCGCCGACCGCGACGATCGCGTCGATCGCCGGCTGCTACGAGTGCATCGAGCCGATGGTGTCGAACCTGTTCAAGCGCGAAACGCTGTCGGGCGACTTCCTGCAGGTCAACAAGTACCTCGTCGAGGAACTCAAGCAGCTCGGTCTCTGGACCGCGGACATGCGCGACCGCATCAAGCTCGCCGAAGGCTCGATCCAGG
>CAMLSI010000464.1 GCA_946482585.1 uncultured Lysobacteraceae bacterium | reverse complement strand
TAGCGCCGCGGCGCCCGGTGATGCGCGAGCACGATGTCGCGGTAGAGCATACTCATGCTAGGCCAGCAGCCGGCGCACTTTGTCGAGCGCGACGATGAAGGCATCGACTTCGTCGCGCGTGTTGTAGAAGGACAGCGACGCGCGCGCGGTCGCCGGCACGCCGAAATGCCGCATCAGCGGATGCGCGCAATGATGGCCGGACCGCACGGCCACGCCTTCGTGGTCGAGCAGGGTCGCGAGATCGTGCGCGTGCACGCCTTCGATCAGGAACGAAAGCACGGCAGCCTTGTGCGGCGCGCGGCCGAACAGCCGCAGGCCCGGCACGCGGTCGAGCGCGGCGGTCGCATAGGCGAGCAGTTCCGCTTCATAGGCCTGGATGCGGTCGAGGCCGACGCTTTGGACATAGTCGATCGCCGCGCCGAGGCCGATGACGCCGGCGATGTTCGGCGTGCCTGCCTCGAACTTGTGCGGCGGGTCCGCGAACACCGTGCCGTCGAAACTGACCGTGCGGATCATCTCGCCGCCGCCGAAGAACGGCGGCATGGCCTGCAGGTGTTCGCGTCGCGCCCAGAGCGCGCCGGTGCCGGTCGGGCCGAACAGCTTGTGGCCCGTCATCGCGTAGAAGTCGCAGCCGATCGCCTGCACGTCGACGCGCTGGTGCGGACAGGCCTGCGAACCGTCGACGAGCAGCGGAATCCCGCGCGCGCGGCAGAGCTTCGCGATCTCGGCGACGGGATTCACCGTGCCGATCACGTTCGATACGTGCGCGACGGCGGCGAGCTTCACCTTCGGCGTCAGCAGCGCCTCGAAACGATCGAGCGGCAGCACGCCGTCGTCGTCGACGGGTGCGGCCTTGACCGTCGCGCCCGTGCGTGCGGCGACGAGCTGCCACGGCACGATGTTGGCGTGGTGCTCCATCTGCGTGACGAGAATCTCGTCGCCGGGCTGCAGCCGCGGCAGCGCATAGCTGTACGCGACGAGGTTGATCGACTGCGTGGTGCCGCTCGTGAGCACGAGCTGGTCGCGGCCGCCCGCATTCAGGAACGCGGCGAGCTTGTCGCGCGCGCCTTCGTACGCGGCCGTGGCCTGTTCGCCGAGACTGTGCACGGCGCGCGCGACGTTCGCGTTGTAGTCGCGGTAATAGCCCTCGACGGCGTCGATGACCGCGCGCGGCTTCTGCGCGGTGTTCGCGTTGTCGAAATAGATCAGCGGCTTGTCGTGGACGCGGCGCGACAGCAGCGGAAAGTCGGCGCGATAGCGCAGCGGATCGAACGCTGCGCTCATGCGGCCACCTGCGGCAGACGCGCGCTCAGCACCGCGTCGATGCGCTCGCGCAGCGTGTCGTCCTCGATGCCGTCGAGCACGACGCGGCAGAACGCGAGTGTCAGCAAGGTGTGCGCCTCCTGCTCCGGCACGCCGCGCGAACGCAGGTAGAACAGCGCCGCGTCGTCGAGCTGGCCGACGGTCGCGCCGTGGCTGGCCTGCACTTCGTCGGCATGGATTTCGAGCACGGGCTGCGTGTCGATCTCCGCATTCGTCGACAGCAGCAGGTTCTTGTTCGTCAGGTGCGCCGCGGTGCCGTCGGCGCCGGCGCGGATCGTGATCCCGCCGTGGAACACGACGCGGCCGCGGTCGGCGCCGAGGCCGCGCCAGGTGAGTTCGCAGGCCGTATCGCGCGCGACATGGTCGACCTGCAGGCGCGTGTCGACATGGCGGCGGCCGTCGGCGAGCAGCACGCCGCTCGCGGAAACCCGCGCCGCGTTGCCCTGCAGCGCAACATTGAGTTCGTGCCGCGACAGGTTCGCGCCGAGTTCGAGATCGATGCGGCGGTAGTCGGCCTCGCTGCCGAGTACCGCGTCGGAGCGCGCGAGCACCGTCGCGCCCGCGTCTTCGGCCTGTACGCGTATGTGATCGAGCCGCGCGCCGCGGCGCAGGTGCACGTGCGCGAAGCTGTTGACGAGGTGCGCCTGCGTCGATGCGGCGAGCTGGTATTCGCAGAGCGTCAGGCGCGCGCCGTCGCCGAGCTCGACGCAGTGACGCAGATGCACGGCATGCTCGCCGTCGCCGGCCGCGCCCAGCATCACGAGCGCGACGGGAGTCGCGCACCGTACGCCGGCGGCGACCTGCAACATCGCCCCGTCCAGCGCGAACGCGGCGTTGAGCCGCGCGAAGGTTTCGTCGGTGGCGACGAAGCGGCGCGCGAGGAAATCGACGGCGCGCGCGTCGCCGGCAGCGAGCGCCTGCGACAGCGGTATCGCGGTCACGCCCTCGGGCAGGCCGTCGAGCTGCGACAGTGCTGCAGCGAACACGCCGTTGACGAACACGATACGCGGTCCCGGAATCGCCGCGAGCGCGTTCGCATCGACGTCGGCAGACACCGGCAGCGGCGAAAACGCGCGGCGCTCCAGAGCGCGCAGCGAAGTGTGGCGCCAGCGCTCCGCGCGCGGACCGGGCAGACCGTCGGCGAGCGCCGCGGCGAGCTGCTCGCGGCGCGAAACGCCGAGCCCCGCCGCATCGCGCTGCGCCGAGGCGAGCGCAGCGAATCCGCGCTCGAATTCCTGCAACAGCAGCGGCGCGCTCATGTCGGTGCGCGCTCCGGCACGCGGCGCTCGTCGAGCCAGGCATAGCCTTGCCGTTCGAGCTTGTGCGCGAGCGCCTTGTCGCCGCTCTCGACGATGCGGCCTTCGGCGAGCACGTGCACGTAGTCCGGCACGATGTAGTCGAGCAGACGCTGATAGTGCGTGATCACGACGAACGCGCGATCCGGGCTGCGCATGTGGTTGACGCCTTCGGCGACCATCTTCAGCGCATCGATGTCGAGGCCCGAGTCGGTTTCGTCGAGGATCGCGACACGCGGCTCGAGCAACGCCATCTGGAAGATCTCGTTGCGCTTCTTCTCGCCGCCGGAAAAGCCGGCGTTGACCGCGCGATGCAGCAGGTCGTCGGAGATGTGCAGCACGCGCAGCTTCTCGCGCACGAGTTTCAGGAACTGCATCGAATCGAGTTCGGCCTCGCCGCGGTACTTGCGCTGCGCGTTCAGCGCGGCCTTGAGGAAGTACGTGTTGTTCACGCCCGGGATTTCGACCGGATACTGGAATGCGAGGAACAGGCCTTCGGCCGCGCGCTCCTCGGGTTCGAGCTGGAGCAGGTCCTTGTCGCCGAAATCGACGGTGCCCGACGTGATCTCGTAGCCGTCGCGCCCAGCGAGCACATTGCCCAGGGTCGACTTGCCGGCGCCGTTCGGCCCCATGATCGCGTGCACCTCACCCGGCCTAACCTTGAGGTTCAGCCCCTTGAGGATTTCCTTGCCGGCGATGCGGACGTGGAGGTTTTCGATCTTCAACATGATGTATTTCCGCAGGGCCGCGCCGACGCGCGGCCGTGATACGAATGGCTCAGCCCACCGCGCCTTCGAGCGAGACTTCGAGCAGTTTCTTGGCTTCCACCGCGAACTCCATCGGCAGTTCCTTGAACACCTGCTTGCAGAAGCCGTCGACGATCATCGACACGGCATCTTCTTCGCCGAGGCCGCGCGAGCGGCAGTAGAACAGCTGGTCGTCGGAGATCTTCGAGGTCGTCGCCTCGTGCTCGACGATCGCGCTCGGGTGCTTGACCTCGATGTACGGGAAGGTGTGCGCGCCGCATTTCTTGCCGATCAGCAGCGAATCGCACTGCGTGTAGTTGCGCGCACCCTCGGCGCTCTTTTCCACTTTGACGAGGCCGCGGTAGCTGTTCTGTCCGCGCCCCGCGCTGATGCCCTTGGCGATGATCTTGGACTTGGTGTTGCGCCCGATGTGGATCATCTTGGTGCCGGTGTCGGCCTGCTGCGCGTGGTGCGTGAGCGCGACCGAATAGAACTCGCCGGTGGAATCGTCGCCGCGCAGCACGCAGCTCGGGTACTTCCAGGTGATGGCGGAGCCGGTCTCGACCTGGGTCCAGCTGATCTTGGCGCGAGCGCCGCGGCATTCGCCGCGCTTGGTGACGAAGTTGTAGATGCCGCCGACGCCGT
>CAMLSI010000463.1 GCA_946482585.1 uncultured Lysobacteraceae bacterium | reverse complement strand
TTTCGGCGTGCGGCTGCCCGAGGGCGTCGCGGCCGAGCAGGTCGTGCACGTGCTGTTGCCGGATGCGGATGCGGCGCTGGCGACGCGAGTTGGCCTGAAGCCTATGCCGCGTGTTGCGCATACCTCGATCGCGATCGTCTGCCTGGCACCGAGTGAAACGGCCCGTGCGCAGGCGCTGCGTCACGATCGGGGGCAGGGCAGCTGCGATCCGTGGTCGCAGGGGCAGGCGCGGATCGCGCTCGGCGTCGTCGAGGTCGACCCGGCGACGCGGCAGTTGCGGCGGCTAGCCAGCCTCGATTGGTCCGGCCCGGATAACAGCCCGCTGCGCGTCACGTGGGAGCACAGCCAGTTGTTCGGACCGCTCGGCATCAACCATTGGGACGATGCCGAGAGCGTGGTCGCCAAAGGGGAGTCGTGGGCGCCCGACCACCTGCATCGTTTCGATCTCGCGCCGTTCGAAGTGGCCGACGGAGTGATGGCGTTCGGCCTGCGCTCGGGCCTGCAGGAAGGCTATTCCGGCGGCGGCGCGAGCTTCCAGGTGCTGACTCTGTTTGCGGTGTTGGACGGCACGTTGCGACCGCTGCTGTCGCAGCCGATCTACCACTTCAAGGACATCGCCGGAAACTGGAACGCCGACGGTACTCGCCAGCATGAGCTGTTCGAGGGCGAGAACGTGCTGGTGGTGCTGCCTCGCGTCCGGGATGGTTTCCACGATCTGCGGATCAAGGCGAAGAAGGGCCGCTGGCGCCAGGATTTCCGCTGGGACGCGAAGGCGCAGCGCTATCGGGCTGCCACTGAACGGGGACACTGAACGGGGACACTGAACGGGGGCGCTCAAGAATTCGTACTAGCCGTCGTATGTCCCTGTTCGTGCGTGGGCGTCGAATCGTGGGTGTCCGGTTCTTGCGCCGTCGAATCGTGATGTCCGGTTCTTGCGCCGTTCTCGCGTGTGGGTGTCCCGTTCTTGCGTCACGTTCTTGCGTGACTCACAACAACGAGCCTCCGGGATTCCCGGCGCGGTTCACCGTTCGCCTTCCCCGTTCGTGCCTGTGGCCGTCGTATGTCGTTGCTTGTGCGGGGGCATCGAATCGTGGGTGTCCCTATTCGTGCCGTCGTGTTCTCGGGCATCGGATTGTGGGTGTCCCCGATCGATGTCCCCCGATCGATGATCGATCGAACGGGGACGCCCAAGAGTTCGTCGCGGCCGTCGAATATCCCTGCTCGTGCGTGCCGGCATCGAATCGTGGGTGTCCCCGTTTGTGCCCCCGTTTGTGCCGTCGAGTCGTGGGTGTCCCCGTTCGTGCTTCGCCCCCGTTTGTGCCGTCGAGTCGTGGGTGTCCCCGTTCGTGCTTCGAATCCTGGGTCTCCCGTTCGCACGTCGCCACGGGACGGGCGGTAAGCCGAACCCGTAACGTCGTCTTCACGCAGCCGCCCGCAGGGTGTCGGCTCTTCCTGCCTCGCACTCTCCTGTCGGGGCATCGCGTTCGTCCTCCCTTCTCCGCCTGCCTCCTGCGCCGCGCCGTGATCGCCGGAATCGCAGGAGCTGCAGCATTCCGCATGCTGTGCCGGGCACCGGCACTTCTTCTTGACGGGTCACGCCTGTCGCCCCCCGATAAAAAATGGACGAAGTTGCCATGGATGGCTTTGGAGCAATTGCTATGAAAAGGCCAGTAACGTACGACCGCTCGAATCGCGACAGCTCGCCTACGCCGAATTACGGCAGGGCGCTGGCGTCAGTTCCCCAGGCCGTGCCCGATACGCGCACGGCAGAAGCGGTGCCCGAGAAGGATGGCGATGTCGATGGCCATTCCGGGCCGGATGAAAAACGCGCCCTCGACGACCAGAAGCTCGGTAGCGTGAGTTCCCGATAGCGTGTGCTCGCGCGAGCGAGCGCACGAAGACCATCTTTCGCCATCCGATTCGCCGGGTCGTGCGGTCGCCCAGGGCGAGCACACGCTACTTATCGCCGCGATTTCGTCGCTCTCCGAAAAACGAGATAGGGCAATGGCTCAGCCATCGCTCCGATCAGGCGATCAGCGGCTGCGATCGACGGCGATGGGCCGATCGCGGTGAAGCCGCCGACCACGCGTTGGCGATGCGCTCGACGGCCTGGACGAGCTGCTCTTCCGGCTTGGCGTACGGCAGGCGCAGCCAGTTGTCCAATCCGCCTTCGACGCTGAATACGGGGCCGGGCGCCAGATGGACGCCTGCGGGTTCGACGTCTGCCGCGAGTTGAGTGGCGCTGCCGTGCGGCAGTTGCAGCCAGAGTGTCAGGCCGCCTTCGGGCAACCGGAACCGCCAGCCCGGAAGGTGTTCGCGCAGGGCACCGGCGAGTGCGTCGCGCCGTTGTCGCAGTTGCGTGCGGCGTACAGTCGCGATGTCGCTCGCGGCCATCAGTTCGGCCACGACCAGTTGATCGAACAGCGACGTGCCCAGGTCGATCTGCACGCGTGCCGCGACGAGGCGCTCGACCAGGCCGCGCGCCGCGCGGATCCATCCCACGCGCAGTCCGCCCCAGTACAGCTTCGATGCGCTGCCGATGGTGATCGCATCGGGCGCGTGCGCGGCGAACGGCGCCGGCAGGTAGGCGTCGGACAGCGTGGTTGCCTGCAGCGCCTCGTCGACGACGGCGATGGTGCGCGTCGCGCGCAGCGCGGCGGCGTAGCGCGCGCGGTCGGCGTCGGGCATCAGAAAACCAGTGGGATTCTGGAAGTCGGGAATCAGGTAGGCGAGGTGAGGCGAGGTCTGTCGCAACGTCGCTTCGATGCCGTCGAGGTCCCAGCCCTCGTCACCGAGCGGATCGCCGAGCGGCGAGCTGACCGGACGGCCGCCGCCGAGCCGCAGCGCCTCGATCGCGTTGGGATAGACCGGCGACTCGATCATCACGCGGTCGCCCGGCCGCGACAGCGCGCGCGCGACGATCGCCACGCCCGCCAGCGCGCCGGACGTGATCACGATCTGCTCGGGGCTGGTCGGCAATCCGCGTCGCGCGTACGACTCGGCGATCAGGGCCTGCAGCGCCGGCAGGCCGGAGGGCAGGTAGCCGTCGCTCGCGAGATAGGAGGGCAGTGCAGAGAGGGCGCGTTCGTAGGCGGCGGCGACGCCCGGCGTTGCGCCGCTGGCGGCGCAGTTGAGGTCGATCGCGCCGTCGGACGGCAGTGCGTTGCCGCGCGAATGAAGCGCTCGATCATGCGCACGGCGGCGATCGAGCGGCACGGCGGCATAGGTGCCCGAACCTTGCCGGGCCGTCGCGAATCCCGCGGCGATGAGATCGGCATACGCGCGCGTCACCGTGTTGCGGGAAACGTCCAGTACCTGGGTGACGGCGCGTTCGCTCGGCAGGCGCGTGCCGATGGGGATGCGACCGTCGCCGATCAGTTCCTGCAGCGCCTGGCGCAGGCCGCGATAGGCCGGTGCGCGGCTGAAGTGGCCCACGAGGGCGGCGAGGCGGTCCGGAGAGAGCGAGCGGTTCATGAGGCCATTGTCGCCAGATTGGATCTATGTGGAAGTGCCAATCGGCGTGACCATGGCGCCATGAAACCCGAATCCGCTCCTTCCAGCCTGGCCAATCTAGGCCCTCTCGCCCAGCTTCGCGCCGGGCGCCTCCCCGAACGCCTGCTGCGCCTTCTGGCCGGTCTGTGGCTGTACGGCGTCGCCATTGCCTTGATGATCGAGGGCGCGCTCGGGGCTTCGCCCTGGGACGTCTTCCATCTGGGCGTCTCCCGGCATGTGCCGTTCTCCTTCGGCGTGGTGATGATTCTCGCGGCACTGGCGGTGCTGCTCGCCTGGATCCCGTTGCGTCAGATGCCCGGCCTGGGCACGGTGGCGAACACGCTGCTGCTGGGGCCGTTCGCGGATATCAGTCTTGCCCTGATCGATACGCCGCAGACGCTATGGCTGCGCGGCATCTATCTGGCAGGCGGCGTGGTGGTCTGCGCATTCGCGACCGCGTTGTACGTCGGCGCGCAGTTGGGGCCGGGGCCCCGCGACGGCCTGATGACGGGGTTCGCGCGCCGCACTGGCTGGTCGATCCGGCGCGTGCGCACGATCATCGA
>CAMLSI010000462.1 GCA_946482585.1 uncultured Lysobacteraceae bacterium | reverse complement strand
TCTTCCTTGCCGCCGCGCGCGCCGGCGAGCATGCGGCCGGCCATGCGCGAGAACGGCAGCGACTGCATCCAGATCTTGCCGGGGCCGGTCAGGGTCGCGAGGAACAGGCCTTCGCCGCCGAACAGCATGCTCTTGATGCCGCCGACGGGTTTGACGTCGAAGCCGACGCCGTCGGTCAGCGCGACCACGCAGCCGGTGTCGACATCGAGGCGCTCGCCGGGCGCGAGCGTGCGTTCGACGATGGTGCCGCCCGCGTGGATGAAGGCGAAGCCGTCGCCTTCGAGCTTCTGCATGATGAAGCCTTCGCCGCCGAACAGGCCGGTCAGGATCTTGCGCTGGAAGAAGATGCCGATGGATACGCCCCGCGCGGCGCAGAGGAAGCTGTCTTTCTGGCAGATCAGGCGGCCGCCGAAATCGCTGAGCTTCATCGCGACGATGGTGCCCGGGTAGGGCGCCGCGAACGCGACCTTGCCTTTGCCCGAACCCTTCTGCGTGAACATCGTCGTGAACAGGCTTTCGCCGGTGATCACGCGCTTGCCGGCCGACAGCAGCTTGCCCATGAAACCGCCGCCGCCGGCCTGCGAGCCATCGCCGAATACGGTGTCGAGCTGTACCGTTGCTTCCTTGTACATCATGGATCCGGCCTCGGCGATCGCGCTCTCGTCCGGATCGAGCTCGAGTTCGACGAACTGCATGTCGGTGCCGACGATGCGGTAGTCGATCTCGTCGGACCGGCGCTGGCCCGAGGCGAGCGCGACCGGCGTCGGCGGCGGTACCACGGCGGGACTGCTGTCGCGCAGTTCGGCGACCTGTGCGATCGGCTGCCACTCGGCAAAGCCCTGGCGCCAGCAGTACCCGTTCGGATTGCTGCGCGCCTGGTCGCGAGCCGGCGCGTCGTCGAGCGGACCGACCTGCGTGCCGTTGTAGTTGAAGAACCACTGTGCCATTGCCTGCTCCGGGGGTGACGATGCGCGGAGTGTAAGCGGCACGGACGGCGCCGCAATGGCCGATTCGTCCTGCGCGCGGCAACCCGCCTGGGCTACCATGTCGCGCTTATGCGTGCCTATCTCGACCTCGTCCAGGACATCCTCGATCACGGCGTGCGCAAGTCCGATCGCACCGGCACGGGCACGCTCAGCGTGTTCGGGCGCCAGCTCCGATTCGACCTCGCACAGGGCTTTCCGCTGGTCACGACCAAGAAACTCTACCTACGCGCCATCGTGCACGAACTGCTCTGGTTCCTGCGCGGCGACACCAACATCGCGTACCTGCGCGACAACAAGGTGACGATCTGGGACGAGTGGGCCGACGCGGACGGCAATCTCGGCCCGGTCTACGGCAAGCAGTGGCGCGCCTGGGAAGGCGCCGACGGACGCACGATCGACCAGATCCGCTGGGTCGTCGACGAGATCCGCCGCAATCCCGATTCGCGCCGCCTCGTCGTCAGCGCCTGGAACGTGGCCGAGCTCGATCGCATGGCGCTGATGCCGTGCCATGCGCTGTTCCAGTTCCATGTCGCCGACGGCCGGCTGTCGTGCCAGCTCTATCAGCGCTCCGCCGACGTGTTCCTCGGCGTGCCGTTCAATATCGCGAGCTATGCATTGCTGACGCAGATGATCGCGCAGGTCTGCGATCTCGTGCCCGGCGATTTCGTGCACACCTTCGGCGATGCGCACCTCTATCTCAATCATCTCGATCAGGTGCGCGAACAGCTCGCGCGCGCGCCGCTGCCGCTGCCGCAGCTGCGCCTGAATCCGCACGTGCGTTCGCTGTTCGAGTTCCGGTTCGAGGACATCCGCATCGAGAACTACCAGTCGCACGCGCCGATCAAGGGCGAAGTCGCCATATGAGCGGCCTGACGGACGGTACGGCGGGCCGCGCGATCGCGCTGGTCGCCGCGCTCGATCGCAACCGCGCGATCGGCCGCGCCGGCGACATGCCCTGGCACCTGCCCGACGATCTCGCGCGTTTCAAACGCCTCACGCTCGGCAAGCCCGTGCTCATGGGGCGCAAGACCGCACTGTCGATCGGCCGCGCCTTGCCGGGCCGGCGCAATTTCGTGCTGAGCCGCCGCGGCGATGCGCCGTATGCGCTGCAGGAAACCGTGCGTTCGCTCGACGCTGCGCTCGCAGCGGCCGCGGGCTCGGAACTGATGGTCATCGGCGGCGGCGAGATCTATGCGCTCGCATTGCCGCTCGCGACGACGCTGCATCTGACCGAGATCGACGCGCGTGCCGATGACGCGGACACCTGGTTTCCGGCGTTCGATCGCGCGCAGTGGCGCGAAGAAACGCGCGAGCCTCATGCGGCCGATGCGCGTCACGCGTACGCGTTCGATTTCGTCGATTACCGCCGTATCACGCAGGTTGGCGCTGAGCCGTAGACGAAGCCCGACATCGCGTCGCGATGCTGGAGGTCGCCGACGGACGCCGGCATCAATCCATCTCCCGTCCCGGCGGCGGCGTGCGATCGGATTTGACGCTGACGAAATACGGGTCCTCGGCATCGAGCCGCAGCGCGGTCAGCGCGCCGCCCCAGACGCAGCCCGTGTCGATCGCGTAGATGCCGAGTCCGGCGAAGCGGCCCAGCGTCGACCAATGACCGCAGACGATGCGGGTCTCGCGTTTGATCACGCCCGGGACTTCGTACCACGGATACAGTCCGGCCTGCTGCGTGCCCGGCGCACCTTTCTCGCCGAACGCGATGCGGCCGCGCGGGTCGCAGTAGCGCAGGCGCGTGAGCACGTTGATGCTCGCGCGCATGCGTTCGACGCCCTTGAGCCGGCTCGACCAGATTGCGGGCTTGTTGCCGAACATCGAGCGCAGCAGCCGCGCATGGTGCGGTCCGCGCAGTTCGCGCTCGACCTCGCGCGCGGCGCGCTGGGCCTGCGGCAGCGTCCAGCGCGGCGCGAGGCCGGCGTGCACCATGGTGAACTTGAGTTTTTCGTCGTGATGCAGCAGGCACTGCTGGCGCAGCCAGGTCAGCAGTTCCTCGCGATCGGGCGCGAACAGGATCGCGCCGAGCTCCGGATTGACCTTGGCCTGTTCCGCCTCGTTACGCTGCGCGATCGCGAGCAGGCTCAGGTCGTGATTGCCGAGCGTGACGACGGTCTGCGGCCCGAGCGTGCGCAGCAGGCGCAGCACCTCGAGCGACTGGCCGCCGCGGTTGACGAGATCTCCACAAAACCACAATGCATCAGATCCCGGGTCGTAGTTGATCTTGTCCAGCAGACGTTGGAGTTCGTCGAGGCAGCCCTGCAGGTCGCCGATGGCCCAGGTCGCCATCAATGCAGGGTCCGCGGGATGGACAGCGTGAACTGCGGGATCGGCGCATCGAACACGGTGCCGTCCTCGGCGACGAGGCGGTAGCTGCCGCGCATGACGCCGACGCTGGTCTCGAGCACGGCGCCCGAGGTGTACTGGAATTCTTCGCCGGGCTTCATGTGGGGCTGCTCGCCGACGACGCCGTCCCCGCGGACTTCCTCGACCTTGCCGTTGCCGTCGGTGATGATCCAGTGGCGCGACAGCAGCTGAGCGCCGATGCCGCCGGTGTTCTGGATGGTGATGGTGTAGGCGAAAACGTAGCGATTGTCGGACGGCCGCGATTGCTCGTCGACGAAGCGGGTGGCGACCGAGATCGCGATGTCGTAGGGGTTCTGGTCGCTCATGAGTGGATCTTGACTCGTCTCCGGGCAGCGGCGCCACGACGCCATGGCGTACTTCGGCAACCGCGACGGGTGCGCAATCGGCGCGTCGGGTTGCCGCTGCCCCGCGGCGGAATTGCCGCTGCGAAACCAAGCCTCGGCTTTTCCTGAGGATTTCATGGCCGGATTCTCGGCCAGCGGGCTCATTGCGCGCAACCGCGCTGTCCGTCGGCACCGGTTCCGGCGCCCTGCGCAGAGGTGCGGAGCGGTCGGCATTTGTCGCCGCGCTGTCGTCTCATCGTCTACGCAGTTGCGTGGTGACTGCGTAGAATCGGGCCTCATGCGCCAACGCCCGACGATTCACGCCACCCGTACCGCCGATGCCAGCGGCTTCCTGCAGGTCGAGGAAGTCGA
>CAMLSI010000461.1 GCA_946482585.1 uncultured Lysobacteraceae bacterium | reverse complement strand
GTTCCAGCGCACCCTTGCGGACCAGTGCCTCGACATAGTCCTGCGCCGAGCTGTGGCTGCGCAGGCCCAGTGCCTCGGCGATTTCGCGCAGGCTGGGGGCGCTGGCGTGTTCGGTCACGTACCCGGCGATGTAGTCGAGTACGCGTTGCTGATTGGCGGTCAGGGCGGAATCGGTCGGCATGCGTACGAATGTACGTATGTGCCGCAGGCCATGCAAGTGCCTCGCTGGTTCAGATTTCGAGGCCGCTCAATCCGGCCGCGGCGCCTGCCCGGGCAGGCTCATCCGGTGGCTGCGGCATCGTTGCCGCCCACGATCTCTAGCTGGCCGCCGGCGGCGCGCAATCCGGCCTTGGGACGTCCGACGTAGAAGCCCTGCGCATAATCGACGCCGCAATTGCGCAGTGCGCGCAGGATTTCGGGCCGGTCCACGTATTCGGCGACGGTGATCTTGCCGATCGAATGGGCGATGCTCGTGATCGCCGTGATCACCGCGAGGTCGACCGGATCGCTGAGCAGTCCCTGGGTGAACGAGCCGTCGATCTTGAGCATGTCGACATCGAGATGCTTGAGGTGAGTGAACGAGGAGAAGCCGACGCCGAAATCGTCGAGCGCGAAGCGGCAGCCGAAGCCGCGCAGTTCGTTGATGAGATTGCGGGCCGCTTCGAGATTGTTGAGCGCGCCGGTCTCGGTGATCTCGAATGCGACCGCGCGCGGATCGACGTTGTACTCGACGAGGCGATCGGTGATGAAGCGCGCGAGGTCGGCCTGGCCGATCGACTGTGCCGACAGGTTGATCGAGATGCCGACCGGCGGATCCTGCGGCGAGGTCTCGCGCAGCGCCTTGAGCGCGTTGCGGATGACCCAGCGATCGATCTCGCCGATCAGGCTGAATCGCTCGGCCGCCGGCAGGAAGGCCGAGGGCGCGACGAGCGTGCCGTCGGGATTGCGCAGTCGGATCAGCGCCTCGTAGAACGCGCGCTGCTGCAGGTTGCGGCGCAGATGCCGCGTCCACAGCGCACCCTGCTGTTCGGGCAGGCTTTCGCAGTCGACCTGGCGCAGCGGCAGGATGGGCTGGAAACACAGCACGAACTGATCCAGGCGCAGCGCTTCTTCGAGGCGCGCGCTCCAGCCGAGCTCGAGATCCATCAAGGTGCGCTGCTCGGCGTCTTCGGCGAACACGTGGACCTGGTTGCGGCCATGGCGCTTGGCCATGTGCAGCGCGATGTCGGCGTTGGCCATCGCCTCGGTGCGCGACGGCGTGTGCTGGTCGAGCACGGCCACGCCGATGCTGACGCCGACGCGATAGCTCTTGCCGCCGTAGACGAACGGCGAGCCGACGATGGCGCGGCGGAAGTCGTCGGCGATCGCATTGACGCGATCGACGCTGATGTTGCGCAGGATCACGGCGTATTCGTCGCCGCCCATGCGCGCGAGATGGTCCGAGCCGCGCAGCCGCGTCGAGAGGCGGCGGCTCATGTCCACGAGCAGCTGGTCGCCGGCGGTATGGCCGGCAGTGTCGTTGATGTACTTGAAGCGGTCGAGGTCGAGGAACAGCAGCATCGACACCTGGTCGGTGCGTTTGAGCCGCGTGATCTCCTGCTCCAGCTGGGTCTCGAACCAGGCGCGGTTCTTGAGCTTGGTCAGTGCGTCGTGACTGGCCTGCCAGCGCAGTTCTTCCTCGAGCATGCGCCGCGTGGAGATGTCGCGGAACGCGACGACCGAACCTTCGCGGCGGCCGTCGAGATTCAGCGGATAGACCGTGCATTCGACCGGCATCGAGCGGTTGCCGCGCGTCCAGAACACCGATTGCCAGCCGGGCACCTGGCTGCCCTGGGCATAGGCCTGCGACAGGAAGCAGGACGCCGGCGTCGTCGTCGTGCCGTCTTCGAACGCATAGTGGAAAAGTTCATGCGCGCTGCGGCCGATCAGCTCGTCCGTGCGGTCGTAGCCGAGCATGTCGAGCGCGGCCGGATTGACGAACTGCACCACGCCGCGCGCATCGACGCCGTACACGCCGTCGCCGACCGACGACAGGATGCTCTGCAGGCGCCGCCGCTCCGCATCGACCGACTGGCGGTCCTGCACGGCGCGCGCGAGCGAGCCGAGACGCGCGAGGAACAGTTCGCGCGCCTCGCTCTTGAACAGGCATTCGAGCGCGCCAGCGGCGAGCGATTCGTTGATGACGCGATCGGAATACGTGCCGGTGATGATCGCGGTCAGCACGCCGCTCGTGCGCGGATCGTCCTTGAGCCGGCGCACCAGCGCGGGACCGGGCTCGCCGGGCATGAAGTAGTCGATGATCGCGATGTCGAACGGCGTCGCCTGCGCCTTGGCCCAGCCGTCCTCGACGTCGTTCGCGGTTTCCACGACGTAGCCCTGTTTCATGAGCAGGCGACGGAATGCCGTGCGCACCGTGGCCGAATCGTCGACGAACAGGATGCGCAGGTGCGACTGGCCGCCGATATCCAGATCCTGCGTGTGCAGCGCGGGTGCGAGCAGCTTGGACAGCGCGTCGGCGCACTCGCTGTAGTCCGACCAGAGCAGCAATGCCGTGCTCTGGCGTTTCATCATCCAGTTGACCGCACCGGCATCGCTGCGATCGGCCAGCAGCAATACGGCCAGGTGCTCGAAGTCCTCGCGCCGCAGCAGCGCGAACAGCTCATCGGCGAGGTTGTCGGCGAATTCGGGCCAACCCAGCACGATCGCGCGCAGCGCGCTCACCGTCTCGCCCTGGCGCCGCAATACGTCGAGCGCCTGTGCGTAGTCGGTGACTTCGGTGACGTCGTAGCCCCGCGGCGTCAGCAGCGTGCGAACCGCGCGCCGACGCGTTGCCGAGGCCTCCAGCAGCAGTACCCTGTCCATTCCCCGCCCCTGTCCCCCTGGGGATGGCCCAGGGTATACGGCGATGAAGGGGGCTGCAAATTGGATGCCGGACGGCCCTGGTACTACCATCGCCGGTTTCCGCCGCCTGACCCGGAGACTAAGGACGATGCCCCAGCCGCACGAGGACAACCTGATCTGGATCGATCTGGAAATGACCGGGCTCGATCCGGACAGCGACGCGATCCTGGAAATCGCGACGCTCGTGACCGACCGCGAACTCAACGTGCTCGCCGAAGGACCCGAATTCGCGATCCGGCACCCGGCCGAGCGGCTTGAGGCCATGGACGACTGGAACCGCAATCAGCATCGCAAGTCCGGGCTCTGGCAGCGCGTCGTCGAATCCACCGTGGAGCTCGGCGTGGCCGAGGCGCTGACCGTCGATTTTCTCGCCCGCTGGGTACCTGCAGGAAAGTCGCCGATGTGCGGCAATTCGATCTGCCAGGACCGTCGCTTCCTGCACCGGCTGGCGCCGCGCCTCGAGCGGTTTTTCCATTATCGCAATATGGATGTTTCCACCATCAAGGAACTCGCGCGGCGCTGGGCGCCCGAGATCGCGCGCGGTCACGTCAAGGAGTCGGCGCATACGGCGCTGTCCGACGCGAGAGATTCCGTCGCCGAGCTGCGCTATTACCGTCAGTTCATGGGCAAGCTGGCGGGTCCCGGCGCCGCGGGCGCGGCGTAGGGAACGGATCGCGGAGAACGGCCGCTTTCGACGGCCGACTCCGGGGACTCAACTGAATCCGAGCTTTGCCGTCACGGTGTCGAGGAACGCCTTCTCGCGCGGCTGCAGGCGGCCGTCGGCGGCGGCCAGGCGATACAGCGCATCGTGCAGCCGGCGTGCTTCGCCGCCGCCGCGCGGGTAGGTCTGCAGGAAACGGTCGAGCTCGGCATCGATGCCGATTTCGCGCTTGCGGCCGCGGGCGAACGCCTGTTGCGCGAGGTCGCGCGCGCGCGTGGACAGCTGCAGTTCGTCCATGAGCTGGTTGACGAACTCGGCTTCGTGCGAGGTCACGATGCTGTCGACGCCCGCAAGGTAGCCGAGCAGGCCGAACGCGACTTCCACTGATATGGCCTGCTCGGGTTCGAGCTTGCCGCCGCCGAGCAGTTCGCCGATCGATGCGCCGAGGTCGCGCAGGATTGCGCCGAAACGACTGCCCTGGGCCGGGGTTTCTCCGTGTGCCATCGCTGCTCT
>CAMLSI010000460.1 GCA_946482585.1 uncultured Lysobacteraceae bacterium | reverse complement strand
GCTCGGCCAGCCGCTCCACCGAAAGATCGCCGTCGAGATGCCGCAGCATCCAGGCGGCGAGTTCGCCGAGACGGTCGCCGGCCGCGGTCTGGAACGCGAGCGGCGCCGAATACTGGCGCTGCCCGCCGTCCCGCTTCACGTGCACGATGAGCTCGCGCGCGACGTCGAGCGCGAGCGCCGGACCGTGATCCTCGGCGACCAGCGCGAGCGCGAGATCGATGCCGGCGCTGATGCCGGCCGACGTGTAGACGCGCCCGTTGCGCAGGAAGATCGCGTCGGCGTCGACGGTGAGCTGCGGATAGCGCGCGGCCAGCGCGCGCGCATGGCGCCAGTGCGTCGTGACGATGCTGCCGTCGAGCAGTCCCGCCTCAGCCAGCGCGTAGGCGCCGGTGCACACCGAGGCGATGCGGCGCGCGCGCCTGCCGCGGCCGCGCAGCCAGTGCGCGAGCGCGGCGAGGGTCGCCGGTTCGCGCACGCCGCAGCCGCCGGGCACGATGATCGTGTCGAGCGGCGGCGCGTCGGCGAGTGTCGCATCCGGCACGACCGCGAGCGTCGACTCCGCGCGGAACGGCGCACGATCGAGGCCGATGACGAGGGTTTCGTAGATCGGCCGGCGATGCGGCCCGGCGCGTTCGAGCTCGAGTTCGGCCGCGGCCGAGAACACGTCCATCGGCCCGGTCAGATCGAGCGCATTGAACTGCGGAAATCCGATGAAGCCGATGCGGCGGGTGCGTCTCGCGGTCGTCATGGGTCCAGCATGCCGTCTTCCGGGCCGTGGCGCGATGCCGCGTTTCCGACGATTCGGGACATGCGGTTGCCACCCGCCCGGCCGGCGATCCGACGGCGCGGTGGTTTCGGATGCGCGGCTGGGTTAGCTTTCGCACATGCCTGCCCAGACCGACTTCCGCCCGCTCACGCTCTGCGTGCTCACCGTCTCCGATACGCGCACCGCCGCCGACGATACCTCGGGCGACTATCTCGCCGCCGCGCTGGCCGATGCCGGCCATCGGCTGCACGAACGATTCGTCGTCAAGGACGACAAGTACCGCATCCGTGCGATCGTCGCGAACTGGATCGCCGACGAACGCGTGCACGGCGTGCTCGTCACCGGCGGCACCGGCTTCACCGGACGCGACACGACGCCGGAAGCGATCGAGCCGCTGCTCGACAAGATCATGCCCGGCTTCGGCGAAACGTTCCGCGCGATCAGCTTCGAGGAAATCGGCACGTCGACGATGCAGTCGCGCGCCTTCGCGGGCCTCGCCAACAATTCGTTCGTGTTCTGCCTGCCCGGCTCGACGTCGGCCTGCCGCACGGCCTGGGAAAAACTCATCCGCGTGCAGCTCGACGCGCGCACGAAACCCTGCAATCTCGCCGGACTCATGCCGCGATTGCGCGAATGACGCGCGCGGCCGTTACGTTGAACGCGTAGCCGACTCGGAAGGAAAGGCGCCATGGGCGACATGAAACGCAAGGACTACGAAGCCGCGCTGGAGCCGCTGCAGCGCGAACTCATCGACGCGCAACGCTGGCTCATGGAAGAAGGCAGGCGTCTCGTCATCGTGTTCGAAGGCCGCGACGCGGCCGGCAAGGGCGGCGCGATCAAGGCGATCACGCAGGTGCTCAATACGCGCGGCTATCGCGTCGTCGCACTGTCCAAGCCCAGCGAAGCCGAGCGCTCGCAGTGGTATTTCCAGCGCTACGTGAGCCACCTGCCCGGCGCCGGCGAGATCGTGCTGTTCGACCGCAGCTGGTACAACCGTGCCGGCGTCGAGAAGGTCATGGGTTTCTGCAGCGAGGCGGAATACCGTCTGTTCCTGGAGCAGTGTCCGGTATTCGAGCGCCTGCTGACCGATGCAGGCACCCTGCTCGTGAAATACTGGCTGACCGTGGATCAGGCGCAGCAGGAAGAACGCTTCGCCGAACGCGCGGCCGATCCGTTCAAGCGCTGGAAGATCTCGCCGATCGACATCGCCGCGCGGGAAAAATACGCCGAATACGGCAAGGCACGCGACGCGATGATCGCCGCGACGCATGCGGACGCAGCGCCCTGGTTCCTCGTCGATTTCGACGACCAGCGCCGCGGCCGGCTGAATCTGATCCGGCACCTGCTCGACTGGCTGCCCGATCACAAAGTGCCGGAAAAGCCGCTGCAACTGCCGAAGCTCAAGGGCAAGCCGGGCAAGGAAAAGGTCGCCGACGCGGCGCGCTGGATCGAGACGACATGGTGAGGCGGCAGCCTACCCCGTGACGAACCCGTCGCGCCCTTCGGGCTCCGCGGCTTCGCGCTGCACGGCGTCGACGCGCGCCAGCGGCGGGCCGCGCCGCAGCCACTGCTCGAGCCGGTCCAGCGCCTCGGCCTCGCCTTCGGCGAAGACCTCGACGCGCCCGTCGCGCAGATTGCTTGCGTAGCCGGAAAGGCGCAGCCGCAGCGCCTCGTCGCGCGTCGACGCGCGGAAGAACACGCCCTGCACGCGGCCGCTGACGAAGAAGCGCGCGGCGTTCATCTCAGTCCTTGATGCCGGTGACGCTGCGCAGCGCGGCTTCGTCGATCGGGCCCATGAACTTCTTCGCGATGCTGCCGTCGGGCGCGACCACGTAGGTGGTGGGCAGGCCGCGCGGCGTCTCGATCGACTTCGGCGGATCGAACGTGTCGACCTGCGCGATCGGGAAACTGACCGGATGCTTGACCAGGAATTCCCTGATCTCGGCGACATCGGTGTCTTCGTAGGCGAGCCCGATCGCACGCACGCTGTCGTGCGCGCTCACGAAGCGCGACAGCGCGGGCAGTTCCTCGATGCAGGGCGAGCACCAGGTCGCCCAGAAGTTTAGGATTACCCATTTCCCTTTGTGATCCGCGAGCGTGAACGTCTTGCCGTCCAGCGTCTTGATGCTGAGCTCGGGCCTGGCCGGCGTTTCCGCCGAAACGGCCGGTGCGGCAACGGCGGCGAGGGCAAGCGCGGCGAACAGGAATTTCATGACTGCTCCGTGGATTCGGGGGCCGCTTCAGGAGACCGCGGCGGCGGGGGAAAGATTTCGCTCAGGCGCACGTCGAGTGCGGACTGCAGCTCGCCGGCGACCACGCCGACGAGCTCGGTCAAGGCCGACGGCAACTGGCAACGCGCCGTCTCTGCCGGCGCGACCGTGAGCGGCAGACGATACAGGCCGCTTTCGTAGAGGTCGAACAAGGTGACCGCGTCGAGGCTGCGCGCGAGCACCCAGTCGCCGAACTCGGTGCGCTGCACCATGCCGGCACGATGCAGATCGGACAGATAGCGCTGCAGCAGGTCGTCGGTCAGGAAGCGCTCGCGGCGGCGCAGGTCTTCGCTGTGCAGGCCCTGACCCGCGCGCTGCGCATCGGCGAAATGATTCACCACACAGAGCAGGCCGACGAATTCGTGGCCCGGCGCGAGACGCTCGTGCAGGCCGCGGTATTCGAACGCGCTGATCGCAGCGCAGACCGACGCGCCGAGCAGCACGACGAGCCAGGACAGGTAGATCCAGAGCATGAACACCGGCACGACCGCGAGCGCGCCGTAGACCTGCTCGTACGAGGTCAGCGTGCCCAGGTAGAACGCGAAGCCGCGCTTGGCCGCCTCGAACAGCACGGCGGCCAGCAGCGCGCCGATGGTCGCATCGCGCAGCCGCACGGTGCGGTTCGGAATCACGAGATAGCTCGCGATCAGCGATACCCAGACGATCAGGAACGGCAGCAGGTTCAGCACGCGCGTCTTGATGCCGAGCTGGGCCTCGTAGCCCGCGACCAGCGGGAGCGCGAACAGGTAGGAGCTCAACGCGAGCGCGGTCACGAGCAGCAGCGGACCGAACGACAGCGCGGTCCAGTACATCACGAAGCGCGAGGCTGCCGTGCGCGCGGTCGCGACGCGCCAGATGCGGTTGAACGCGTCCTCGATGCTCATCATCAGCGAGATCGCGCTGACGATGAGCACGACGATGCCGATCGCGGTGGCCTGGCTCGCGTTGTTCGCGAACTCGGTCAGGTAGGCCTGCACGGTGCGGCCGGCGGCCGGCACGAAATTGTCGAACACGAAGTTGGTCAGGTCGGCCTGCCAGCGCGTGTTCAGTTCGCCCATGACCTGGTTGACGC
>CAMLSI010000459.1 GCA_946482585.1 uncultured Lysobacteraceae bacterium | reverse complement strand
TTCTTCAAGCGCGAAGGCCGTCCGACCGAAAAGGAAACGCTGACCTCGCGCCTGATCGATCGTCCGATCCGTCCGCTGTTCCCGGAAGAGTTCCGTAACGAGATCCAGATCATCGCGACGGTCATGTCGCTGAATCCGGAAGTCGACGGCGACATCCCGGCGCTGATCGGCGCCTCCGCGGCGCTCGTGCTCGCCGGCGTGCCGTTCAAGGGCCCGATCGGCGCGGCCAAGGTCGGCGTGATCAATGGCCACTACGTGCTCAACCCGAGCGTCAGCGAACTGAAGACCTCGGATCTCGAACTCGTCGTCGCTGGCACATCCACCGCCGTGCTCATGGTCGAGTCCGAAGCCAAGCTGCTCAGCGAAGAAGTCATGCTCGGCGCGGTGACCTTCGGTCACAACGCGCTCAAGAGCGCGATCGCCGCGATCGAAGCCTTTGCCGCCGAAGCCGGCCGCAAGACCTTCAAGTGGACCGCGCCGGCGCGCAACGATGCGCTGTTCGCTGCGCTCGAAGGCCAGATCGGCAACCGCATGGCCGAAACGTTCCAGATCCGCGACAAGCTCGCCCGCCGCGACGCGCAGTCCGCGCTCAAGAGCGAAGTCAAGGCGGCCATCGCCGAGGCCGCGGCGGCTAACAAGTGGACCGACAGCGAGATCGGCTTCGCGCTCGGCGACATCGAATACCGCACCCTGCGCGAAGGCGTGCTCAAGACCAAGGTCCGCATCGACGGCCGCGCGCTCGATACCGTCCGCGGCATCGACATCCGCGTCGGCGTGCTGCCGCGTACCCATGGCTCGGCGCTGTTCACGCGCGGCGAAACGCAGGCGCTCGTGACGGTCACGCTCGGCACGACCAAGGACGCGCAGATCATCGACGCACCGGAAGGCGAGTCGAAGGATACGTTCCTGTTCCACTACAACTTCCCGCCGTTCTCGGTCGGCGAATGCGGCCGCATGGCCGGCCCGAAGCGTCGTGAAATCGGCCACGGCCGCCTCGCCAAGCGCGGCGTGCAGGCCGTCAAGCCGACGATGGAAGCGTTCCCGTACGTGCTGCGTGTGGTCTCCGAGATCACCGAGTCGAACGGTTCCTCGTCGATGGCCTCGGTCTGCGGTTCGTCGCTCGCGATGATGGATGCGGGCGTGCCGCTGACCTCGCCGGTCGCCGGCATCGCGATGGGGCTCGTCAAGGAAGGCGACGATTTCGTCGTGCTTTCCGACATCCTCGGCGACGAGGATCACCTCGGCGACATGGACTTCAAGGTGGCCGGTACGCAAGACGGTATTTCCGCGCTGCAGATGGACATCAAGATCGACGGCATCACCGAAGAGATCATGCGCGTCGCGCTCGAGCAGGCCAAGCGCGGCCGTCTGCACATCCTCGGCGAGATGAACAAGGTCATCACGTCGGCGCGCTCGGAAATGAGCGAGTTCGCGCCGCGCCTGCTGACCATGCGCATTCACCCGGACAAGATCCGCGAAGTCATCGGCAAGGGCGGTTCGGTCATCCGCGCGATCACCGAGGAAACCGGCACGACGATCGACATCCAGGACGACGGCAGCATCGTCATCGCCTCGGTCAACCGCGCCGCGGCCGACGAGGCCAAGAAGCGCATCGAGATGATCGTGTCCGACGTCGAGCCGGGCCGCATCTACGAAGGCAAGGTCGCCAAGCTCATGGACTTCGGCGCCTTCGTGACGATCCTCCCGGGCAAGGACGGTCTCGTCCACGTTTCGCAGATCTCCAACGAGCGCGTCGAGAAGGTCTCGGACAAGCTCAAGGAAGGCGACACGGTGCGCGTCAAGGTGCTCGAAGTCGACAAGCAGGGCCGTATCCGCCTGTCGATCAAGGCCGTGCTCGAAGACGAGCAGCAAGGCGCCGCGTCGGCCTGATCCGGCGCGCGACTGCGATACGGAAAAGCCGGCCTTGCGCCGGCTTTTTCAATTCCGATGTATCAGCCGGCCTTGCGCCGGCTTTTTCAGTTCCGATGTGCCAGCCGGCCTCGTGTCGGCCTCTCGTCTGCATTTTGTGAATTTTTCCACTGCAGCGGCGACAGCCCGCACTGTGCCTTGAACGCGCGCGACAGCGCCGCTTCACTGCCGTAGCCGACCTCGCCGGCAATGAGCTTGAGCGCGCGGCCCTGGCGCAGCGCACGCTGCACCAGGCCTATGCGCCATTGCTGCAGGTAGAGGCCGGGCGTGCAGCCGACCGTGTCGCGGAAGGCGTTTGCGAACACGCTGCGGGACATGCCGGCGCGCGCCGCCAGCGTGTCCAGCGACCAGTCCTCGGCAGGTCGTTCGTGCAGTGCGACCAGCGCGAGCCGCAGGCGCGGGTGTGCGAGGCCGGCGAGCATGCCCGCACGGGTCTGTCCGTGCTCCATCAGGTGCCGCAGCACCTGGATCAGCACGACCTCGAACAGCCGGTCCAGCATGGCCTGGCGGCCGCAGTTGCGCCGGAACGCTTCCTCGAACAGTAGCGCGAGCACGCCCTCGGCGCCGGCCAGTTGGTCCAGCGGGAGGCAGGTGAAGACCGGCAGTGCGGCCGCGATCGGATTGGCCGCACCGCCGTCGAAGCGCAGGTGCGCGCAGGCGAAATCGGCACCGCGCTCGGGGTCGGTCACGAACCGATGGGCCATCGGCCGCGGATACAGCAGCAGACTGGGGCGCTCCACGCGCAAGGCCGTCGCACCGTCGTGGACGACCTCGACGGCGCCATCGCGAATCAGGTGCAGTTGCCCCGTGTCGGCGGTGTCGAGATCGTTGATGCCGCAGAGCGCTCCCGCGTGGAAGACCTGCGCCGTGATCGAGAAGTGCTGCAGCAGGGAGGCGAGTCGGTCGGCCATGAAAATACGATCTATCAAATAATCTGTACGAAAAATGCTAAGGCGTATCGGTGGGGCGCGCAAAATTCGTTCCGCCAACCGGCAATGCCCATCACTTTCCCGGAGATACCCATGAACGCACTGCTTCGCACCCTTGCCGTTTCCCTGCTGGCCCTGGGCGCGTCCGCGCCGCTGATTGCCGCGCCGACCGCTGCCAAGTCCACGAAGGCGGCCGTATCGGGTGTCGTGAAGTCGGCCAGCATCATCACCACCGCCGACGGCGTGCAGTTGTACTACAAGGACTGGGGCCCCAAGGACGGTCCGGTCGTCACCTTCAGCCATGGCTGGCCGCTGAGTTCGGACAGCTGGGAATCGCAGATGCAGTTCCTCGCGGCGCAGGGCTATCGCGTCGTGGCGCATGACCGCCGCGGGCACGGCCGCTCGAGCCAGCCCTGGGACGGCAACGACATGGATCACTATGCGGACGATCTCGCCGCGGTGATCGAGGCGCTGAACCTGCGCAAGGTGACCCTCGTCGGCTTTTCCACGGGAGGCGGCGAAGTGGCGCGCTATGTCGGCCGGCACGGGACGAGCCGCGTCGCCAAGGTCGTGCTGGTCAGCGCCGTGCCGCCGCTCATGCTCAAGACCGACACCAATCCGGGCGGCCTTCCGCTCGAAGTCTTCGACGGTCTGCGCAAGGCCTCGCTGAAGGATCGTTCGCAGCTTTACCTCGACATCGCATCGGGGCCGTTCTTCGGCTTCAACCGTCCGGGTGCGAAGCCGTCCCAGGGCATGATCCAGTCGTTCTGGGTGCAGGGCATGCAGGCCGGCGCCAAGAACACCTACGACTCCATCGCCGCGTTCTCGGCCACGGACTTCCGCGACGATCTCAAGAAGATCGACGTGCCGGCGCTCGTCATTCATGGCGACGACGACCAGATCGTGCCGATCGACGCGTCGGGCAAGGCGTCCGCCAAGCTGATCTCCGGCGCGCAGCTGCTGATCTATCCGGGCGCGCCGCATGGCCTCGCCGACACGCACAAGGATCGGCTCAACCAGGATCTGCTGGACTTCCTGCGCAAGTAAGCATCTGGGCCGAACGCTCCAGGCCGTCGGGCGCGAGCCCGGCGGCTTTTTCGTGCGGAATGGCGGGATCGGATCGACCTTCGCGAGAGCGCCAGACACTGCCGACTCGTCATCGGGATGCGGTAGTCTCAGGGACTCGGCACTTTGTTGCGATGCAGCAAGCGGCCGGTGTAGCATCCGGCCGCTTTTTGGAGAAGGACACTATGTCGTCGAATTCAGCGCA
>CAMLSI010000458.1 GCA_946482585.1 uncultured Lysobacteraceae bacterium | reverse complement strand
ACGAACATGAAGGTCAGCATCAGGCCCATGTCGACCTGGAACTTGAGGTCCGAGAAGATCCACATCGCGACGCCGACCGCGAGCGTGAGCGCGGTGTAGAAGATCGCGATGCCAGTGGTCTTGAGCGCGCCGAAGTAGGCTTCGGTCAGCGCCGCGCCGGCCTGCATCGATTCGCGCATGCGCGCGAAGATGTAGATCGCGTAGTCGACGCCGATGCCGACGCCGAGCGCGACGACGGTCAGGGTGTTCACCTTCAGTCCGATGCCGAGCTTGACCATGAGCGCGTGGCCGAGTTCGGTGACCAGCACCAGCGGCAGCACGATGCAGAGCGCCGCGAGCGGATTGCGGAAGCTCAGCAGGCACATGATGAACACCGCGCCGTAGAGCAGGTACAGCATGACCGCATCGACCTCGCGCACTTTGTCGTTGATCGCCGCGAGCACGCCGACGTTGCCGGTCGCGAGACGCAGGTTGACCTGGTCGCTGTGGAAAACCTCGCCTTTCTCGGTCGCGGCCGCCTGCTGTTCGGTCAGCTGCTTCATCACGTTGGTGTTGCCGCCGGCCCAGACGCCGTTCTGCATGCGGAAATCATTTACCGCCGCGACGACGCGGTCGATCGTGGTCGCGCGGTGGTCGCCGAGGAACATCATGATCGGCATCGCGCTGCAGTCGTTGTTGAGCAGGCCCGAATCGGTCTCGAAACCCTGCGTGGCCATGCGCAGGGTGTCGGGATCGCGCGGCAGCGCGCGCCAGCGCAGGTTGCCCTCGTTCCAGCCCGCATTCACGATCTTGGCAGCCATCGGCAGGGTCATGACCTGCTCGACGCCCTCGACGTTGCGCATGTGCCAGGCGAAGCGATCGATGGTTTCCATGACCGGATAGCTCGTCGTGCAGGCCGACGGCTGCGCTTCGGCGATCACGTTGAGCATGTCGACGCCGAGCGAGAACTTCTCGCTGATGAGCACGGCGTCGCGGTTGTAGCGCGCTTCGGGCCGCAGCTCGGCAACGCCTTTCTCCGCATCGCCGATCATGACCTGATGGCCGTACTGCTTGGCGAAGAACCAGATCGCGACGCCGATCAGGATGATGATCGCGGCCGGCACCGGGCGGCTGAACTTCGCGAGCAGGGCCCAGATCTTGTCGAACTGGGTGAGCTGGCGCAGACGGTACTCGCGTTTCTTCTCGAGATTGCGCAGCTGACAGTAGGACAGCAGCACCGGCAGCAGCACGAGGTCGGTCAGGATCGTGATCGCGACGCCGACGGTCGCGGTGATCGCGAGCTCGTAGATGATCTGGATCGGAATGATGAGGATGGTCGCAAAACCGATGCAGCCGGCGATCAGCGCCACCGCGCCGGGCACGAGCAGCATGCGGAACGCGAGCCGCGCCGCGGTCTGCGCATCGACGCCGCGGCGTCCGCGCAGTTCCTCGACGGTGCCTTCCTCGAGCCCGCCGAAGAAAATCTCGCCGCGGAAGCGGTTGATCATCTGCTCGCCGTGGCTGACCGCGATCGCGAAGATCAGGAACGGTGTCAGCATGTTCATCGGATCGATGCCGAATCCGAGCAGTCGCAGCGCACCCAGCATCCAGAGCACCGCGACCAGCGCGCAGAACACGGTCAGGGTCGCGAGCTTGGCCGACGACGAGTACAGGAACAGCAGTATCCAGGTGAACGCGATCGTCAGGAAGAAGAACAGGATGACCGAGCGCGCACCGTCGCTGATGTCGCCGACCATCTTCGCGAAGCCGATGATGTGGACGCTGGTCGCATCGTTCTCGTACTTCGCGCGGATGTCTTCGAGCTGCCGGGCGACCTTCTGGTAGTCGAGCTTGACCTGGCCTTCGCCGCCTTCGGGCACGAGCTCGGCCCAGACCATCGCGCCGCTGAAGTCCTTGGCGACGAGGCGGCCGACGATGTTGGCCTTCTCGATGTTCGCCTTGATCGCCGCGAACTGTTCGCTCGTGGCTTCGAAGCCTTCGACGTTCGGCGTGAATTCCTGCGGGATCACGTTGCCGCCGGCGAAACCGTCCTCGACGACTTCGACGAAGCGCACGTTCGGCGTGAAGATCGAGCGGATGCGCGCCTCGTCGACGTTCTCGATCGTCTTCACGTCCTGCGTGATCTTCTCCATGGTCTGCATGAACGGCTGGTTGAACATGTCGCCGTTCTTGGCCATGACCGCGATCAGGATGCGGTTGGCGCCGCCGAACTCCTTCTCGTAGTCGAGGAAGGTCTGCATGTATTCGTGCGCGAGCGGGATCTGCTTCTTGAAGCCCGCGTCGACGCGCAGCTGCGAGGCGAACCAGCCCATCGCGACCGTGACGAGCGCGAACAGCGCGAGCACGACCACGCGGTTGCCGAAGATGGCGCGCTCGGCGAAGCGGTGGAACGCGCTGGGATTGTCTACCGCCTTGATCGAACCCGCCATGTCTTCCCCTCGAGCTGCTGCGGTCTGCCGCGATCCGCTCGCGGCAAACTGGAAATTCTGGAATTGTTGCTTGGTTCCCCGATGCGTCAGCGCGGCTGGAAGCGCGCGACGCCGTTCTCGCCGGCGACGAGGAACGCGACGCCGCCCTCGATCGGCAGCACCGCGGCGAGCGCACCGGCCGGATCGATCGCGCCGGCGCGCAGCGGCTCGGTCGCCGAGCGGCGCACCAGCACGATGCCGTTGGCGCCGACCAGCGCAACGCCGCCGCCGGGCAGCTTCACGCCGCCGAGCAGGCTGAGCTCGGTGTCGGTCTTCAGCTCGCGCCAGGTGTCGCCGAGATTGTCGGTTTCGAACGCGTGGCCGCGCAGACCGAACACGACCGCGCGCTGCCCTTCGAAACCGATCGCGCCGAACATCGAGCCGTCGTACGGCAGCTTCATGCGCTGCCAGTTCGCGCCGTTGTCGCGCGAGCGCAGCAGGCTGCCGCGTTCGCCCGCGATCAGCAGCGAGCCGTCGCTGGTGCGTGCGATCGCGTTGAAATGGGGTTCGCTCTCGTCCTCGATCTTCAGTTCCTCTTTCGAGAACGTCCATTTTTCGCCGCCGCCCGCGGCCGCGGACGTCGCTACGGGCGCGGCCGCCGCGAGGATCTGGCGTTCGTTCCAGGTCGCGCCGCCGTCGCTGGTCTCGAGGAACAGGCTGTAGGCGCCGACCGCGAAGCCGCGGTTTTCGTCGACGAACAGCACGTCGAGCAACGGCGCGCCGTGACGGGCGTTGTCGCCGGCGGAGGCGTCGGTCGGCGGCAGCCACGGATCGCGGCGCTGCACTTTCCAGTGTTCGCCCGCGTCGTCACTCGCGAGAATCACGCCGTCGCGGCCGACCGCCCAGGCTTTGCTGCCGACGCTGGCGACGGCGGTCAGCGTCGCGCGCGTCGGCACGCCGGCGACCTGGCGCCAGTTGGAGCGGTCGTCGGAGATGACGATCGCGCCGCGCTCGCCGACGCCGATCGCGCGATTGCCCGACTCGACGAGGTCGAGCAGCAGCGACTGCGTCACGAGCGGCATGAGTTCGGCCGTGCTGCTGGCCGGCTCGGGCCATGCGACTGCGGGCGCGGCCTTGGCCATCGACGGCGCGGCGGCCGTTGCCGCCGCCGGTTCCGCCGTCGATGCCGCAGCGGCGGAGGGCTCGACCGCGGGCGCGGCGCCCGCCGCTTCCGGTGCGGCCGGCTGTTGTGCGAAGACGAAGCCGCCGACGAGCAGCGACGACCACAGCATGCCGCGCCAGAAATGCGGCATGCGGTTCAACGATTCATGCGACCCACGTCCCATCAGCCAGCCCCTCGCAGTCTGTGGGAAAGAGCCGTTGCGGCCCTTTCCGAGCGGCGCGAGCACGTTCGCGCCGGTGTTCGTTGTCGTTGCGGCGATTGCGCACGCACAGCGCCGCCGTCGCTGCCGGCGCTTGCGCCCGGCGGTTTTCGCACGTCCCGGGTGGCCTCACCTTAGCGCACTCGCAGGCCGTCGCGGAATGGTCGCGAACCGATTGCGCGACGACGCGACATCGCGTCCGCATCAGTCGGTCGCGCGCTGCTCGCCCTTCCCTCGAAACGCAATCAGCCGCCCCGGAACGGCGGCGGCTGACGGCGGCGTGCGCACACGCGGTGCAGGTATTACTGGAAGCCGCGCTGACGCAGCGACTGCGGCGTGAACATGTCCGGCGTGGTC
>CAMLSI010000457.1 GCA_946482585.1 uncultured Lysobacteraceae bacterium | reverse complement strand
GAGGTCGACGAGATCGACATCAAGGATGCCGATGTGAAGGTCGACACCTTCCGCGCATCGGGCGCGGGCGGCCAGCACGTGAACAAGACCGATTCGGCGATCCGCGTGACGCACCTGCCGACCGGCATCGTCGTCGAATGCCAGGACGAACGCAGCCAGCACAAGAACCGGGCCCGCGCGTTCTCCCTGCTCAAGGCGAAGCTGCTCGACAGCGAACGCTCCAAGCAGGCCGCGGAACAGGCTGAATCGCGGCGCCTGCAGGTCGGCTCGGGCGATCGCAGCCAGCGCATCCGCACCTATAACTTTCCACAAGGCCGCATCACCGACCATCGCGTCGAAGGGCTCACGCTCTATCGCCTGCCCGAAATCGTCGAAGGCGATCTCGACGAGCTCGTGCAGCGGCTCGCCCAGGAAAACCAGGCCGATCTGTTGCAGGCGCTGACGCAATCGGCCTGACGAAAGCCGGACGTCCGCCGCTCGGGTAAGCTCGGGCCATGCTGATCGCACCGACCGCCGCCGAACTGCGTTCCTGCGTCGCCCTGCTCTGGGCCGACAGCCCCGCGCCGCGCGCCAGCGTGCGCGAACGCGTGCTCCCCAGCGGCGCGATGCACCTGGCCGTCCGCCTCGACGGCAGCGGCGTGCGGCTGTTCGATGACGACCAGGACAGGCGCGGCCGACTGATCGGCCACGCCGTCGTCGCCGGCACGCGCGACCGCAGTTATCTGAAAGACATCGGCGAACCCTCGCGCTCGGTCGGCGCGCTGCTGCGTCCCGGTGCCGCGCGCGCGCTGTTCGGTTGCGGGGCCGACGCGCTCGCGAATCGCCATGTCGCACTGACCGATCTGATCGGCGATGCCGCAATCGCGCTGCACGAAGAGCTCGCCGCGGCGCCGGCGCCGACAGACCAGGTCGCGTTGCTGCAAGCCTTTCTGCTGCGTTGCCTGCGGCCCGTGCGCGGACTGCATCCGCCGGTCGCCGCCGCACTCCAGGGACTCGCCGCAGGAACCGGCGTCGCCGAGCTCGCCGCCGGCGCCGGCTGCAGCCACAAGCGTTTCATCGCGCTGTTCCGCGACGCGACCGGCCTCGCACCGAAATGCTACGCGCGCGTGCTGCGCCTGCAGCGAATGCTCGCGACCGATGCGAACACCCGCTGGAGCGACGCGGCGCTCGCAGCCGGTTACAGCGACCAGGCGCACATGAATCGCGAATTCCGTGCATTGACGGGAACGACACCGCAAGGCTGGCGCGCGACGGTCGGCCTATCGGCGCATCACCTGCGCGCCGACAAATTCGTTCAAGACGCGGCGCCGCACGGCCGTTAGCCTGCATTCTCCCGGACAGGAGAAAACCATGAGCGTGCACGAGCTGTTTCCGTATCTCTGCGTCGCCGACGCGGACGCCGCGATCGCGTTCTACTGCAACGTCTTCGGCGGCCGCGAAAAACTGCGTCTCGTCGAACCCGGCGGCCGCATCGGCCATGCCGAAGTCGACCTCGGCGCCGGCGTGATCATGCTCTGCGAGGAATATCCCGAGTACGACATTCGACGCCCCGATGCGGCTGCGGGCACCAGCGTGAGCCTGCACCTGCACGTCGATGACGCGGACGCGATCATCGCGCGCGCCGTCGCCGCCGGAGCGACGGTGCTGATGCCGGCGAAGGATCAGTTCTACGGCGAACGGTCCGGCGTGATCCGCGATCCGTTCGGTCACCGCTGGAACATCGGCCATAGCATAGAGATCGTCAGCGCCGAGGAAATGCAGCGCCGCTACGATGCGACGACCGAGCCCTGCTGACGGGCGCAGCGCCCGTTCCGGCGCTGCGCAGAGCACGGCGGCGCGCGGCGTCCACAGGCCCGCCGCGCGAAGGCTGCGTTAGGATAGAAATTCCTTTCGAGAGAATTCCCGCCATGATCGACGCCCCGCAGATCGTTCAGAGTCGGGCTCAGCAGACTGCCGTCATCCATCTGACGCTGCCGCCGCACGAGATGCCCGGGGTCATGCGCGCGGCGATCGACGAGCTGATCGGCGCGATCACCACGCAGGGTGCCGGCCCGGTCGGTCCTCTGTATACCTGTCACCGGCGCAACCCGACCGACACCTTCGATCTCGAAGTCGGGTTCCCGGTCAGCAAGCCGATCGCTCCCGCCGGCCGCGTGCAGCCGGGCCGGATCCCGGCCGCGCGTGTCGCACGCACGACTTACCATGGCAGTTACGAAGGCCTCGGCGACGGCTGGGGCGCGCTCATGGGCTGGATCCGGGACAACGGTCATCGCGGCGCCGAAACGCTGTGGGAACGCTACGTCGCCGGCCCGGAGACCGGCGCCGACGCATCGCACTGGCAGACCGAGCTCAATCGGCCTGGACTGAACCCGCCGATTCCCCGATGCACGGCACACCGTCTGCCGCGGCGGCCGACCGCCGCTGCGACCGGCCGGCGCTCCCACGCATCTGCCGAACCGGCCACTCCGAGGTTTCCGCCATGCCTGCCCGCATTCTCGCCTGCGTTCTCCTCGCGCTGTCGGCACGCATCGCCGGCGCCGCCGACGAATCGTGGCTGCTGACGCTCGATCTCTGGGGCAACCCGCAGCACAGCGCGCTCACACTCTCGCGCAATGGCGACACGCTCAGCGGTACGCTCGCCGGCGATGCCGTCCGCGGCGACGTCCGCGGCAATCGCGTGCGCTTCACGGCGGTCGGCACCGATGGTGCGCGCTGCAGTTACGACGGCCGGCGCGAAGGCGACCGCCTGCTCGGCGAAGCCGACTGCCCGGATACGAACGACGCGAATCGCCGCGCGCCGCATCGCTTCACCGCACGGCGCCTGCCGACGCGACCCGGCAATGCGGCGCGCTTCCACGAATTCGCGCCGAAGGACTACGCCAACACGTTCTCGGCCGAACGCGAACCGGTGCTGACGATCTGGCCCGGCGACAGCGTGCGCACGACGACGATCGATTCCGGCGGCGTCGACGCGCGCGGCACGACCGTCGCGCTCTACGGCAATCCCCAGACCGGACCGTTCTACATCGCCGGCGCCGAACCCGGCGACACGCTCGCGGTGCATCTCACGCGGCTGCGGCTCGATCGCGACTACGCCGACAGTCTCGACGGCGTCGTTGCGCGCGCGCTGACCCCGGCACTCGCGGCCGAGATGGCTGCGCCGGGAAAACCCGTACGCTGGACACTCGACCGCGAACGCGGTGTCGCGAGGCCCGCCGCAGCAAGCGGCGCGCTCGCGAGGTACGAAGTGCCGCTCCGCCCGATGCTCGGCGGCCTCGCCGTCGCGCCAGGGTTCGGTGCGCCGCCGATGTCGACCGGCGACACGGGCCGCAACGGCGGCAACATGGATTTCAACGAAGTCGTCGAAGGCAGCGTCGTCTATCTGCCGGTGTTCCAGCCCGGCGCCCTGCTCTATCTCGGCGATGCGCATGCACTGCAAGGCGACGGCGAGACCTCGCAGTTCGCACTCGAAACCTCGATGGAGGTCGAGTTCCGCGTCGAGCTCGTGCGCGGCAAGGCGATTGCGATGCCGCGCGTGGAATCGCCGCAGGCGATCTTCGTGCTCGGGCAGGCCGGTTCGCTCGACGATGCGCTGCGCTCGGCGACGGCGGGCTTGCTGCAATGGCTGCGGCAGGACTACGGACTCGATGCCGCTCAGGCCGCACAGGTGCTCGGCAGCAGCGTGCGCTATCGCGTCGCGAACCTCGCCGGCCGCAGCGTCGGCCTCGCCGCATCGATCGACAAGAAGCGACTGGCGACGCTCGCCGCGACAGCGAACCCGCCGCACTGAGTCTGGCCCGCGACGGGCCCGTGCGTCACAAATCCGACATACGACGCGCTTAGGCTGCTGCGCCGCGGCCAGTCGGGCCGCTTCGGTCCGGAGCTTCGCATGATCGCCGTCCGCCTGGTCGCGACGTTTCTGCTGTGCGCGTTCGTATTCGCGGCGGGCGCCGCGGAACCGTACGTGGAGCTCGAGCGCACGCTGACGCGGGAACAACTGCACGAGACCGGTCTCGACACGCTGACGCCGCAACAGCTCGCGCGCCTCAATCAGTTGTTGCGGGAAGCCCACGAAGCCGCGCCCGCAGCCGCACACGCCGCCGGCACCGAAGCCGCGCCGTCGCGCGAAGAATCGCGCGCCGTGCCGATG
>CAMLSI010000456.1 GCA_946482585.1 uncultured Lysobacteraceae bacterium | reverse complement strand
TCAGCGTGGGCTCCAGCACCAGGCCGACGCGCCCGCTCGCGGCCATCGGCGCGCCGTGCGGACGCGGAAACAGCGGTTCCGCGGCGCTGTCGTGGCGCGACAGCCAGTAGTCGCGGCTGTGCGCGTAGTGCGGGCTGTCGCGATAGTCCGACTGGCGCCGCATGTACTCGACCAGGGATGGGGCGACCGTTGAATCGTCGTCGCTCTCGCCGGTCGCGCCGGCGCGCGCGTACATGCCCAGCAGCCGCTGCATCTGCAGCGCGAACCCCCACCCGTCCATGATCAGGTGGTGCGCCTTGGCGTAGTACCAGTAGACGCCGGTATCCAGGCGGAGCAGGGCGTCCTCGAAGACCTCCTCGGAGAGATCGGTGAACGGCGTGGCCATTCGCGCCTCGACCCAGGCCAGCGCCGAGGCTTCCGTCGCACAGGCCTGGACGGGCAGTTCCGGCGGCGGCGCATCGCTCACGAACGGCGCGCATCGTTCGTCGGTCTCGTCGAAACGCAGCCGGTAGGCGTCGTTGTTCCGCAGCAGACGATCGCGGGCCTTCAGGAAGCGGTCCACGTCCAGGTCGCAGCGGTACACCTGGTAGCCGCCGATGTTGTTCACCACACCACCGAAGAACCTGCCTTCGAAATAGATGTCCTGCTGCGCCGGCGTCAGTTCGAGATCTGTCCGGTTCATGCGAAATCTTCCATGACCGGAACGGACGGGCCGAGAACGCAGCGTTCGAGGCCAGCGCCTTCCTGGTTCGTCGACCGGGGAACCATCGCGATGAGGCTTCGGTTCATAGGCCGACCTGACTCATCACGATGCTGCGGTCGCCGTCCTGGTACGGCACGGCGACGGTGTCCCTGGCCTGCAGCAGCGCACCGGCTGATTCGACGATAGTGCGCGTCGTCTGGATCAGCACAGTGGCCGGGGCGGGGTTGTCGATGACCAGTGAGAGTTCCATTCCGTTACAGCTCACACCGCGACAGTGCAGCGTCTTGTAGCGGTCGTCCCCGGAGCGCTCGCCGGCGTAGTCCAGCGTCCGCCCCTGCATTTCGATCGAGCGGAGCTGCATGTCCTTCGGGAAGAGAAGGCTCACGCGTTGCGTTGGCCCGTCCGTATCGATGCGGACCGTAGCGGTCCGCGCCGTCCCGTGAGTACCGGTCCGCAGCAGGGTCAAGCGCGTCGGCGGCAATGCCGCCGAGGTCACGGGCGCCGCGAGGTAACGGTCGCGGGAAGCAGGAAAGACGGGCGTCATCGCCGCATCGCGGCCCAGCGCTCCGGCGACGGCGGCCGGAGGCTCGGCGCTGGTCGAGACGAGATAGGCCTTCCCGTCGGCCGCCTGCACATAGAGGACGTTGAGTGCCGGCGGCTGATCGGACGGATATGCCGGAGCGCGAATCGAGAAGATCGCGCCGGTCAGCGTGGCCGCGAACAGCAGGACCGCACCGGTGCGCAGCATTCTCGACGGCCTGTCGCGCGGCATCAGCGGTGCGACGAACGACGCGGACAGGCCGACGAGCATGCCCATGCTTGTGCTGGCGACCGGCTCATTGAAACCGAGCATGATTTCGACGATGAAGACCGTCGAAAGCGCGAGGACGAAGGCCGCGACCGCCGGGAGCAGGGCCGGCAGCATAAACAGCCGCGACGCAGCGTCGCGCGGCTTCGAGGCGATGGCGAAGACCAGCGCCGCCGCGACCAGTGCCATGCAGGGCAGGGCGAAGAGGTAGCTGACGCCGGGCAGGAGCAGGGCACAGACCAGCGCAGCCAGCAACCAGCTGTACCCCACCCCGAGCCAGAGCCCCAGGGGCGCGCGACCGCGCTGGAGCCGGCTCTGTACCGCCAGCACCGCCAGCAGGACGCAGCTCCAGAGCAACCAGCGGTTGGCTGTGCGGTCGCTGTGCCACGCCGGCGCGTCGCCCGCGATGAGCGACAGCGCCGACGCGAGCAGGTAGGCAGTCATGCCGCCCACCAGTAGTGAGATCACGGCGCCGAGGGCGCCCCTGACGACATCCGAAGGCGTTCCCGCGTGCCGCTTCAGGCGTCGGTGGCAGAAGACGAAGGCACCCAGCAGCACGAGCACGATCGCCGGACCTGCGCTCGCCGGCCAGCGGACCATCCCCAGCCCCAGCAGGTCGGTGTAAACAAGTTCGCCTGTGTGATCTTTGCCCGAAATATCTTTTTCTATCAGAAATCTCAGCAGGTCGTAGACGTTATCCCCCTGCTGTTGCAGGCTGCCTCGATCGAGCGATTGCAGACTGTCCAAGGGCGTGTGGTAATTTCCCACGCGGTCGCCATAGGCGAAATTCAGCCCCTGGACGCCGTGCGACTTGAAGATCGTCAGGTCCGTATCGTTGGGCAGGAGTGCATAAAGGGTGCTGAGCAGGGAGTTCGTCCGCGGCTGCGCGGCGCTCTGTGCGAACGCATTGACCAGCCAGCCGCTGCGATCGCCGGTCTCGAACAGGTGGCTCTGTCCAGACGTTCCCCGAGCTTCGACATTGATCGCCAGCGAGACATCTTTCGCGAGCGGAGATTCGGTGGCAAACGCATGGGCGCCGAGCAGCCCGGCCTCTTCGCCGTCCGTGAACAGGAACAGGACGCCGTTGCGGCTGTCGGGGTGCTGGCGCAGCATGCGCGCCACCTCCAGCAGGATCGCGACACCCGAACCGTCGTCGCTGGCGCCAGGGCCGGCGGCCACCGAGTCGTAGTGCGCCGACACCAACAGCGTCGCGCCGGTCGGCATGCCCTTGCGCAGGGCGATGATGTTCCGGACCCTGGCGCAGACGTAGACCTCCAGCTGACGGCAGGCGGTCGTCTCCTGCACTTCAGGGTGGTAGCCATAGGAACGCAGGGCGGTCAGGATCCGCTCGCGGACCCTTTCATTTTCCTCACTGTCGACCGGGTGCGGCTTGCCGTCGGCCAGGATGTCCGTCAGTACGCCGGCAGCACGGTCGGCGGAGAACCTGTCGGTCGCATCCGATCCCACAGGGGCGACCGGTGTCAGTCGCCATGCGGCCAGTGCCGCGACGATGAGGAAAAGGAAGAATGCGGCAATTAGCGCAAAATTCGACGGCGGCCCACGCGCCGCCAATGTTTCCTGTGCGTCCATGTGTGCAAATGACAATCCTTGCTAAGTTGCTATCGTTGCATATCGACTCGCATTCGATTGTTAAAAATTTGCTAAAGATCGTCGTGCTGGTGTCGCCGAGGCGCCGATTGCGCAAGTCCTTCGGAATGACGGCGCTACCGTGCATGACGGGGTTGACGCGCCATTGTTGGCGCTCTCGATGGGCCACACCGGGCGTGTCGGCGCGCGCAAGCGCATCGCCTGCGCCAGGCATCTGCGAATCAACCGCTTGCGACGTGGCGACAGGCCGGGCGTGCAGGAAACTGACAGCGTTGCCAGGCAATTCGGCGCGAGTTGACAACGTTGCCGCGTAACGAGGCATCGGCAGGAAGTGTCCGGCCCGACGGCACCCGGCAGCTCATCGAGGACGTCTTCCGCACGTCGTCGGCCGACGTTCCGGGCTGCAGTCCGAGAGGTGCGACATCGGGATGAGCCGAAAGAACCCGTTGTTGCCGGGCATCAGCGAGAGACGCTGCCCGCCTCCTGCGTCGCACAAGTTCGCCCGTGAGAGGTCGCGCCCCTCAGCGGCGTGTAACGGATGCGCAGGTTTGCTGAAACGCGCATCCGGGTGAAAGCGTCGCGCCGCGCGCTTCGCGCCGGCTGCCCGACGTCACACGGCGCTCAGGACAGGAACCCTTGCTCGAGGCCGTCGAGCGCTTCCTGTCCCAGCCGTGCGAGATCGGGCTTGCCGTCTCTTTCGTACCAGTACCGCATCGTCGCGCGGATGACGCCGATCGCGGCGCCGGCCATCAGGCGCGCACGGCGCTCGGACGCGGCGCCGCGGCCGAAGCGGCGGCGGAACGCGGCGGCCATCGCAGTCTCCCAGTCGCGGTCGATCTCGTGCTCGCGCGCGGCGAGCGCCGGCACGGAGTCGACCAGGCGCTGCTGCGCGAGGAGCTGTTCGCGGTTGGCCGAGTATTCGTGCGCGAAGGTCTCGCAGATCGCGCGCAAGCCGTCGACCGGGTTGGGTGAGTGACCGACTCCGTCGAGCAGTGCGAGGAAGCGTTCGAAGCGCTCGGTCCGGTGCGGAAAAGCGA
>CAMLSI010000455.1 GCA_946482585.1 uncultured Lysobacteraceae bacterium | reverse complement strand
GACTTCGGCCCGCGCGACACCGAGATCGTCGCCCGCCGCTTCGAGCAGGCTGCGCGCGCGCGACAGGTCCGCCGCGGCCGCGTCGAACCGCTGCTGCCGCAGGGCGACGCCACCGCGGCCCATGTGGGCGCGTCCGAGATCGCGCCCGTCGTGGCCGGCCAGCACTGCGATCGCGGCGCCGAAATCGCGCTCGGCGGCGGCATCGTCGCGCTGGCGCATCGCGATCGAACCGCGCGCGGCGAGCACGCGTCCGCGGAACAGCACGTCGTCGGCGGCGGCTTCGTCGGCCAGCAACGCATCGAGCGCATGACGCGACTCGTCGAGACGGCCCGCACGATAGTCGACTTCCGCGGCGAGATAGCGCATCTCGCGACCCTCGCGCTGCGCGCGCGGCAAGGTCGTCAGCCAGTCGCGAATCGTCGCGAGTTCGTTGCCGAGCAGGGCCGCGCGCAGGCGCACGACGGTTTCGTCGCCGGCCTCGGCCGGGGCGCGGCGTGAGCGTCCGAGATGCACCAGCAACGCGTCGCCCGCTGCGGCCACGGCGGGCAGGACGTGCGGATGGCGCTCCTGCAGCGAGAGATCGGCGCCGTTCGCGCGCCGGCCTTCCAGGCTGAATTCCCAGCCCGATGCCAAGCGCACGAGCCGGGGCTGCAGCAACAGATCGGCCTGCAGCGCCTGCGGCCGCAGCTCCGCGGCGCCGCGCGAGGACAAGGCCGCGAGTGCGGCGAGCACGCTTTCGCTCGGCGGTACGACGGCGCCTTCGGCGCGCAGACGCGTCGCGAGCAGATCCATGAGCCCCAGACGCGCCCAGGCCACTTCTTTCGCGGCGTCCGCATCCATCTCGACCGGCAGCACGACGATGCGGCGCGGCGCGTCGACGGCGGCCGACGCATGCGTCGGCAGATACACCGCGCCGAACTCGACCCACGCGATCGCGACGGCGACGATCGCCGCCGCGGCAGCCGCGAACAGCGGCCAGCGTCGTGATGCGCGGGCGCCTGTCGTCGATGCCTGCGCTACGGCCACGGCCGGCGACGGAACGGCAGACGCCGATGCGGGTTGCGCGTCCTCGCGCACGGGCACGATCGCCCGCGCATCCTCGGGTGCGGCGGCATCCGGCATCGGCGCAGCTTGATCGTCGGCAACGGCGTCGGCTTCGCTCGCCAACGCCTGCACGGCACCGCCCGCATCGACTGCAGCGGCATCGCTGCCGGCCTCGTCGACGCCCTCGACGACGACCGCGCCGACCCAGTGGTAACCGAAGCCCGGCACGGTGCGTATCAGGCGCTGCCCGTTGCCGTCGTCCTCGAGCAGACGCCGTGCGCGCAGCACGGTCTGCGCGAGTTGCGTATCGGATACGTTGTGCCTATTCCACACGTACAGAATGAGCTCGTCGCGGGCGACGGCACGATCGCGGTGTTCGATCAGACAGATAAGGCAATCGAATACGCGGCGCGGCACGGCGAGCGGCCCTTGCGGTCCGCGGACGAGGCGCGATGCGCTGTCCAGGACGATATCGGCGACACGATATTGCACCTTCGGCCACTCCCCATGGCGTGCGCGCCGCGGGCAGACTGCGCCGACGACACGCGGTCACTGCCTGGATCCAGACAGCGACGACGACGGATACAGCGGGTACGCAGCCCCCCAGCCGCGTGCGATCGATTCTAGTGAGAACGACGCGGCCTGGCGAGGGTGCGGCAATGTGGATTGCCGCACAGTTCGTCGCAGCGATGCGCGACGCGCGCAGAAACGGTAACTCGCAAGGTTGCGCCCGCTTTCCCGGAGCAGCCGTGGCCACCGGTGTCAACACGCGCGGTCATGCGGTCGCGCGAAAACACGGGCTCGGAAAATTCCGGGCATTCGTCGCGACGGATTCCCGCAGCGGCCTCACGACGATAGTGCGATGTTCACCACGGCGATGCCGGCGAGCGGAACGTCATCATCGGTGCGTCGCTGCGCAGCGCGACACTCATGGCGATTCCGGCCGTTTGGCATGCGGTTGGAACCGATTTGGAATGACGCCGCGGCAGCGCCACGCCAAGGTCGCGGACCGCGATACCGCGGTATCTGCAGCCGAAAAAATCCACCCTGTCGCGCTCCGATCCCCTGTCGGCGCGCGACGTCATTCACCGTCGCCGATTGGAGAAGCTCGCATGCGTCGTTCCTGCCTGACCCTCGCCGTTTCCCTGCTGCTCGCCGCCGCGCCGGCCTGGTCGCAATCGCGCGACCCGGCCCCTGTCGGCGACACCGCTCGCGAGGCCGACACTGCCCGCGAGCAGGCTGCGCTCGCGGAAGCCCGCCGTGATTTCCCGGCGCTGTTCGCCGCCGCCTACGCGCGCTATCCGCAACTGCCGGCCGGTTCGCTCGAAGCGATCGCCTATGTGCAGACGCGCTGGGTGGCGCTCGACGGCGCGATGCAGACGGCCGCCGAAGCGCCATCGGCCGTCGGCGTCATGGGCCTCTATTCAGGCAACGGCTTCCGCGATCAGGTTGCCGCGGCGGCGGCGCTGCTCGGCGTGTCGCGCAGGCAGGTAGAGCGCGATCCGTACTGGAACGTGCTCGGCTCGGCCGCCATCCTCGCGGATCTGCAGTCGCGTCTCGCGCGCGGCTCCACACAGGCCGAGCTGTTCGGCGCGTACGCGGGCTACGGCGACGGCAAGAACGGCGCGATCGCGGCGTTCGCGCGCGAAGCGTTCGCCTACGACGTGCTGCTCACGCTCGATCGCGGCGTCGACGACAACGGCATCCGCATCGCCTCGCGCGCCATCGCCTGGGAGCGCGAGTTCGCGCCCGACGCGCTGCTGCGCCAGCGCGCGCCGTTCGTGCGCCTCGATCTGCAGCGCGGCGCGGTCGAGGTCGACGGCCTGCGCGTCGATCCGGTGACCGAAGCACTGACCTCGGATGCGCCGCTGGCGGGTCCGGTGCCCATGAGCACCGACTATGCGCCCGCGCTCTGGGTGGCCTCGCCCTACTATCACGCGCGCAGCCAGTCGATCTCGGCCGTCGCGATCCACACCATGCAGGGCTCCTATGCGGGCAGCATCTCGTGGTTCCAGAGCAATCCGAACTCGGTCAGCGCGCACTATCTGATCCGCAGCTCCGACGGCCAGGTCACGCAGATGGTCCGCGAAGCGCAGGCCGCGCATCACATCGGCAGCGAGAACGGCTACACGCTCGGCATCGAGCACGAGGGCTTCGTCAACAACGCGAGCTGGTACACGACGGCGATGTACAACGCATCGGCGGCGCTGACGCGGCATTTCTGCTCGCGCCACGGCATCAACTGCACTACGGCCTACAACGGCCCGGCGCACAGCGGCGTCGTGGTGCTGTCGAGTTCGGTCAAGATCAAGGGCCATCAGCATTTCCCGAACAACACGCATACCGACCCGGGCATCAACTGGGACTGGCGCCGCTACTACGGCCTGCTCAACCCGGGCTCCGGCGGCACGACGCGCATCCTCGACACCTTCGAGACGAATGAAGGCCACTACGGTTCGACGCCGAGCTACTCCGGCAGCACGACGGGCATCAACGCGACCTCGACGGCCGAGCGCGACTGCGGCGTCTCGCAGGTGGGCAGCTGCTCGGAACACCTGACCCTGATCGACAATCCGTCGAACACGCAGGACTGGGCCGTGCGCTTCCTGTCGGGCGGCGGTACGCCGGGCAGCAACACGAGCGTCGCGCGCAACGGCCGCGTCGGGTTCTGGGTCTATGTCGGCGGGTCGGGCTTCAGCGTCGGCGTCGGCATCGACGACGGTTCGGCGACCGAACGATCGAGCCTGCGCAGCGTGGCGGCGAACACGTGGACCTACGTCGAATGGAATCTGACCGATGCGAACCAGTGGAACGCCTGGGTCGGCGGCAACGGCACGATCGACGCGGCCAACGTCACGCTCGATGCGATCTGGTTCGAGCGCGCGCATACGACGTACACGGTGAATGTATATATCGACGAAGTGCAGTGGCGGCCGAACTGAGGGATCGGGAAGCGCAAGCGCGAAGGGGAAAAAGCCCTCCCCTTCGACTCGACAGTCCAGGTATCTCTGCTACGGCCAAGGGGTGGCGTGTGGTCGCCATCGGCGACCGCACGATCGGCGTGTCGGGTTGATCCACACCTCGGTCGCGCGCGCTGTCGCGAGCACACGCTCC
>CAMLSI010000454.1 GCA_946482585.1 uncultured Lysobacteraceae bacterium | reverse complement strand
AACATTTTCACCTCGCACGACCTGCGCGCCGTCGCGCTCGCGAGCAACGGCAAGATCGTCGGCGCGGGCTCGACCACGGTCGTCGGTTCCAGCGACAGCAGCGGCCTCGTGATCCGCCTCAACCCGGACGGCACGCAGGACGCCCTCGCGCCGACTCAGGAATATTCGTTCGGCATCGACGGCTCGGCGAACCTGGATACGGTCGTGCGCGATCTGGTGACCGTCGACACGGCCGATGCCGAGGATGACGTCTACGTCGCCGGCTATGTCGACCTCACCGTGAGCCGCAAGGGCGGCTTCGTCGCGAAGCTCGTACGCGGCAACTCGCTGACCAACGACTTCGGTCCGGGCGACGAAGGCCATGCGATCGCGAGCATCGCGAATGCGAATCTCGAATACGTGAAACTGATCCGGCGCCAGGGCGGCGGCTTCTTCACGCTCGGCCTGCGCAACGACGAAGACGCCGGCGACTTCGACGTGCGCTCGCTGAGCACCGACGGCCGCGCCAGCCTGAGCTTCGGCAGCAACGGCTACGCGCGCGTCGACTTCATCCTGCCCGGCGCGATCGACATCCCCGTCGCGATCGGCTTCGGCGCCGGCGGCGTGATCGTCAGCGGATATTCGTACATCAGCGCGAGCAACTACGACGTCGTGGCGGCGAAGCTGCAGTACGACCGGATCTTTGCGAATGATTTCGAGTGAAGGATCGGAATCGGGAATAGAGCGAGACGGCCCATCGTGCGCTCGCTGGCGCGCGCACACGCAACCGGCGGGCCTCGCGATACCGGTAGCGTGTGGTCGCCACCGGCGACCGCACGATCTGGGAGGTGCCGGATCGCGTCGACCTCGATCGGGCGCTCGCTGGCGCGAGCACACGCTGCCGGGAACGCACGCAGCGGCCGCACGACCGACTCCCGATTAGCCATTCAGTTTGACAGCTTATTAAGAATCATTATCATTAACTGAATCTACTTATCCGCGTATCGCCAGCCGGGTTCCGCATCGAACGCCGCCAGCCGCGCCCATCGCATTTCAGGCTGACTCCGTTCATGTCATTGACCCGCCTCTCCCTGGCGATCGCCTGCGCGATCGCCGCGTCGGCGCTGCACGCCGAACCCGAACCCGCCCTGGCCGCCGCGCCGGAAACCTACGATCAGCTCGAGCGCATCATCGTCTCGGCGACGTTCGCCGCGCAGGCGGTCAAGGACGTCGCCGCGGAAACGACCGTGCTGCTGCGCGAAGACATGGACCGTCGCCTCAATCAGGATCTGCGCGATCTCGTGCGTTACGAGCCGGGCGTCAGCGTCACCGGCGGCGGTCGCTTCGGAATCGGCGGTTTCGCGATCCGCGGTCTCGACGGCAATCGCGTACGCATCGAAGTCGACGGCGTCAGTGCGCCGGATGCCTTCGCGATCGGGAGCTTTTCCAATGCAGGCCGCGATTTCGTCGATCTCGATTCGCTCAAGCGCGTGGAAATCGTGCGCGGCGCGGCGTCGGCGCTGCACGGTTCCGATGCGCTCGGCGGCATCGTCAGCTTCGTCACGAAGGATCCCGGCGACTACCTCGCCGACGCCGCGGACGGCACTTATCTCGGCATCAAGGGCCTCTACGACAGCGCCGACCGGCAGTCGGTCGAAAGCGTGACCGGCGCGGCACGGAGCGGGCAGCACGGCTTCGTCGCCGTGCTCACGCATCGCGACGGGCATCAGCTCAACAATCGCGGCGAGCGCGATTCGTTCGGCGGCACGCGCACGCGACCGAACCCGCAGGACACGGACAGCAACGCGCTGCTCGCGAAATACGTCTACGGCGACGAAACGAATTTCTCGCGCGTGACGCTCGACGCCGCGCGCAACGACTCGACGACGAACGCGCTCGACCAGCTCGGTGCACGCAGCGTCGGCGGCGCGCCGATGCTGTACTCGCGCCTCGATGCGGATGACCGGAAGGAGCGCGCGCGGCTGTCGTTCGACCAGCGCTACGCGTTCGGCAACGGCTTCGCCGATACGCTCGACTGGCGCATCTACACGCAGACCAGCGACACGCGCCAGGACACGTACGAGGATCGCGCGAGTCTCGCGACCGGCGCGCCGACGAATCCGATCTCGCGCTATCGCCGCTTCGAGTACGAGCAGCGCGAGCACGGCGTCGAGGCGCTCGCGCACAAACGCCTGACGAGCGGCGGCGCGACGCACGATCTTGCCTACGGGCTCGAATACGGGGTCGGCCGCATCCGCGAGCAGCGCGACGGCTTCCAGCGCAACCTGACCACGGGCGTCGTGACCAACGTCGTCTCGCCCGACGTGTTTCCCGTGCGCGATTTCCCGCTGACCGACACCGCGCGCGCGGCCGTGTTCGTGCAGGACGACATCGCGCTGGCCGATGGCCGCCTGCATCTGGTGCCGGCGCTGCGCTATGACCGCTTCGACATCGATCCGCGCCACGATCCGGTGTTCGTCGCCGACAACCCGGGCGTCGAACCGGTGCAGCTCGACAGCGACCGCTTCTCGCCGAAATTCGCCACGATCTACACGCTTGCCGACAGCTGGCGCGTCTACGGGCAGCTGACGACGGGTTTCCGCGCACCGCCCTACAGCGACATCAACGTCGGATTCACCAACCTGCAGTTCGGCTACACGGCGCTGCCCAACCGCGACCTGAAGCCGGAAACGAGCCGCGGCGCGGAAGTCGGCGTGCGCGTCGACGGCGACGTCGGCTATGCAGGCTTCGCGGTCTACCGCAACCGCTACAAGGATTTCATCGAATCGCTCGTCAACATCGGCACCGACCCCGTCACGGGCCTGATGCTGTTCCAGTCGATCAATATCGGCCGCGTCGACATTCGCGGCGCGGAAGCGAGCGCGGGCCTGCGCCTGGCCCATTTCAGCGATGCGCTGCGGGGCTTCGAGCTCCGCACGGCGATCGCGACGGCCAAGGGCGACGACCGCGTGCGTGACGTGCCGCTCACGAGCATCGAGCCGGCCAAGGCCGTGCTCGGGCTGTCCTACGAGGGCATCCGATGGGGCGCGGAGATCGTCGGCACCTTCGTGCGCGAAAAGAGCCGTCTCGCGCCGGCAGCGAGCGGCACCGCGTTCGCCGCGCCGGGCTACGGCGTCGTCGACGCCTTCGTGCACTACGAGCCGCTGCCGTCGCTGACGCTCTACGCCGGCCTCACCAACATCGGCGACAAGCGCTACTGGGAGTGGAACAGCGTGCGCGGCATGGCCGTCTCGCCCGCGCTCGACCGCTACAGCGCGCCGGGCCGCGCCGCGAGCGCGGGTTTCAAGCTGAGCTTCGACTGAGACCAGCCCCACCCAGACCTTCCCCACGAAGGGGATGGTCGAAGAATTGGAGATTTGCACAATGCGCTTTCTGATCGTTTCCCTTGCGCTGCTGTTGACCGGCGCCTGCGCCGCCACCGGCGGCACCCGGCGCGCGCCCGCGGTCGCGGGCCTCGCACCGGCCACACCGGCGCCGGCCGACTACCGGCGTCCCTGCGACGCGCCGCCGACCACGCCGCAGGCCGCGTTCGAGTGCGACCGGCGCAGCATCCTCGGCATGGTCGGCGAGTTCCGCGTGAAGTTCGCGTTCGACGAAACGCTCGCGCTCAGGCCCGGCTATGCGCCGAAAGCGGCGCAGCGCTCCGGCGGCGACGAGTTCGTGTTCGTGGTCGAGGACCGCGGCGATTTCATCGCGCTGCAGCACATCCTCGTCGCCGGCAGCGGCAAGGACACGATGGTCATCAAGCACTGGCGCCAGGACTGGCAGTACGAACCGAAGGAAGTGCTGGTGTTCCGCGGCAGGAAGCATTTCGAACTCGAACCGGTCGCGGCGGACAAGGCACGCGGCGCGTGGTCGCAGTCGGTCTACGAGGTCGACGATGCGCCGCGTTATGCCGGCGTCGGGCGCTGGGATCACGCCAACGGCGTCGATGCGTGGACCTCGGATTTCACCTGGCGGCCGCTGCCGCGCCGCGAGTACACCAAGCGCAACGACTACCAGGTGCTCGGCGCGGTCAATCGCCACACGCTGACGCCGGGCGGCTGGATGCACGAGCAGGACAACCAGAAGCTGCTGCTCGACGCGGCCGGCACGACCACGGCACTGGTGCGCGAAGTCGGGATCAACAGCTACGTGCGCACCGATACCGTCGATTAC
>CAMLSI010000453.1 GCA_946482585.1 uncultured Lysobacteraceae bacterium | reverse complement strand
GCGCATCGCCCGCGGGCGCGGCGCTGCGGCCAGCATCACCCGGGGCTCCAGCGTCAGGGACTGACTCGGTTCGCGCGAGCGCTCGCGCGGTGTCGCGACGTCGGCCCACATCCTGTCCAGAGTGGCGTTGCCGGTGCCGCTGGCGAATACGGCGACCAGGTTGTCGCGGAAACGGCGCGCCGGCGTGTCGTCGCCGTCGGATCCGCGCGGCTCGCGGAAGAAATGCAGTGCGCGCATCAGCGTCGCCGTCTGCGTGTGACGCCAGCCGCACAGGGTCAGTTCGTCGAGAAACGGCAGCGTCTGGCGCCAGTAGTCGACGATGTCCTGCACCGGGTCGTGTGGGTTGGCCATCGGCGCGATGAGGAACCACAGGCCGCCTTCCGACATCCACTCGTGGACCTCGACGGGGCCGGGGAAACTGCCGCGGTCCTGCGAGTTCGGACCGGCCTGCTGCCGCCAGGCATCGACATCGAAGCGCGCCGGCAGCAGCGCGCGGACGATCTCGCGCTCGCGGCCATCGAACATGCCGAACTCGCTGCAGAAGTTGCGCTGCGTCTCGCGCAGCAGCGCGTCGAGAATCGCGAATGCCGTCGATCCGAAGACGGTCGGGCACAGGGCACGTGCGTCGCGCAGGGCGTGCTCGGCGTCGAAGTCGCGTACGAATCCAAGATAGTTCAGCGGCGAGGCCTTGCACGAGCGCGGGAGTTCGCCGCTCAGCATGAATGCTTCGAACTTCGCTGCGTTGTCACGATCCGACCGGTCCCAGCGGTAGAACGTGCGATTGGCCTTGATCATGGCCTTGCGACGCTTGAGCCAGGCCGCATCGCCGGATCCCGCGGGACCGGGCTCGTCCGCCGCGGGACGGCCTTTGGCCGACACCTTGGTCGCGCCCTTCGCTTGCGCCTTCTTCTGTTTCTTCTGCGGATGCGGCAACGGCGAACCCATGGCGCGTCGCGTCAGCAGGCCGGCCTCCAGGTCGTGCCGGATGGCGTCCCAGGAGCCGTCGCCCGTACCGAGCGGGTCGCTGCCGTCGTCATCCTCGCGCTCCAGTGCGAAGTTTTCGCCGTGCTCGGACAGCCACAGGAACGAACCGTCTTCGTCGGGCACTACCGTGGTCATCACCTGCACGGCAGCCAGCGAAAGCGCGGCGCTCGTGAGCTCGAGTCCGTCCAGGTCGTTCGTGACATCCCAGAACAACTCGAGCCCCGAAGCCCCGGCGTGATTGATCGCGTCCGCAATCTGGCAGTGGGCGGTCAGGTCGAACAGTTCCTGTGCCGGCGCATCGAGATCGTCACGAAACGGGCGCTCGTTCTGGATCAGGAACGGCACCAGCGCATCGCGCTGCGCCGGTGTCTCGCACATCACCAGCATGTGGCATTGCAGTTCCATCGGTACTCCGGCTCCTCCATTCGTTCGCGCGTGCGGCGTCAGGTCGCGCGTGGCTGCATGACTGCGCTGCGGAAGCGCTCCAGGTCGACGTCGCGGCGCTGGCCGTGCACCTCGTGCAGATAGGCGAGATCGCTGCGCACCCGGGACATGCCCTTGCGGTGCTTGCCGTCCCACGGGCGGATGGTGTCATCGGCCGGACGTCGCCAGGCTTCGTGCTCGATGAAGTCGGCTTCGCGGCTCATGTGGAAGAACTCGGCACATTCGCGGCGCACGCCGGCGAGCCCGTAGCAGTCGCTGCGACGTTCCGCACGCACCAGCGCCAGCCCGTGTTCGCGGAACAGGTGACCCACGACCTGCCGCTCGCACAGCACCGTGTGCAGGTCGCAGCCGTCCAGCCCCGGAGCGAGATGCAGGTACGGAACGACCAGGAGTTCGAAGGTCGGAATCTGGCCCCCGTCGCTGACCAGGTGCAGCAGCTGCAGTTCGACGCGGATCTCGTCATGGGCGCAGATCGACAGGTGCGATCCGAGGTCGAGACGGTAGCGGTACGCGACCACGTCGCAATCCGAGGCATAGTGCGCTTCGCGCTGCGGCGACCAGTAGTTCCAGTGGTACCGCGCGAATTCGGAGCAGGTGAGATCGCCGATGTCGACCAGATCGATACGGGCCGGATCGAACGCCTCGTCGGTAAAACCGAGTGTCCGGTACGCCTCAACGACTTCGCGCATCGCCGACCAGGTCGGTGTCTTCGGCCGCTCGAAGCGCGCTGCCGGCTTGACGACGGCGACGCTGTCGCCCGACTGCTCTTTCCAGGCTTCTCTGCGGCAGGCATGCAGCACGCGCGCCGGCAGCCGGTGCACCGCTGCCTGAGGCGCCCTTCCCTGCTCCGACTTCGCGAACTGCCACAGCGCGGCGATCGCCGTGTTGCCGGCGGCCCCCTGTTCCAGCACCCCGACCAGCCGGTCGCGCAGCTGCGAGGCGGCCGACTCCTGTCCCTGTGGGCCGCGCGGGTTGCGGAAGTAATGCAGCAGCTGCATCCACGCGATCGTCTGCTCGCGACGCGTGGTTCGGCGTCCTGGTGTCGGCGCATCCAGCGCGCGTTCCTCGACCTGCGGCAGCGCACTGGCCCAATACGCGACGAAATCCTGCAGCGGATGCTGGGGATTCATGACCCAATGCGTCAGGAAGCGCTCGCCGGCTTCGAGCATCAGGTCGAACGTCTCCAGCGGCGCCAGATGGCGGCGCGGGCCATCGAACGTGGCCGCCTGCTCGCGCGCCAGCGCGTCGGCATCGAATGCCGGTGGCAGCAAGGCACGGACCAGGCTGCGCTCGACGCCGCCCAGCGCGCCGTCCGGGCCGACGAAGGCCGCATGCATTTCGCCCTGCACCGTGGCACGGACGTCGCGGATCATGCCGGCGACGAAACGACTGGGGGAATCCAGCGGCGGCGGCAATTCCGCGAGCACGGCCAGCGCCTGCGCCAGCGTGACCTGATCACGCGACACCTTGGCGCATGCCGTGCTCAGTGGCTTGAACCAGCCTGCTTCGGACAGCGGCCAGCGATAGACGGATGGGGTCATGGAGGTTTGCAGCCGACAGCAGAGGCGAATCCGCCGCACGCAAGGGCTGCGCGTCGACGGCGGCAAAGCGTACGCGAATGCACCGTCGCGGTGTAGGCGATCGGGCGGTTCGATCCGGTCGACCGCCGCGCTCAGTCGTACGCGCGCGGCCCGAACGGCGTCTCGGGCGCCTGCGCACGCTGTCAGGCGATGGCGGCGTTGCGTCCGCGCAGCAGGCGCAGGCGCACCGCACCTTCGATGTGAACACGACCAGTCACAGCAGTCCTGCAGGGATTGTCGTCCGCGCCCCATTCACCGCCGGCACGACTTCGGCTAGCGAACAGAACGACTGGGCGCGGATGCACGTTCACGACGTGGCCGTCGAAGGGATGGATCGCCGCACCCCGTAGTCACCCTACCCGCCGCGCACGATCGCCTCGATCAGCAGTTCCACGCGCGCGACGGATTCGACATCCGTTTTCGCGCCGCCGGTGTTCTGGCCGATCACGACGATGCGCTGCCGCGCCACTCCGCCCTGAGTGAGCACGTGCACGAGGGCCAGCGAGCGCCGGTTCGAGGGTTGGGTCATTGTGCCGTCGCTCACGAGGACCGAAACGAAGGTCGTGCGGTATTCGACGAGGACGCGCGCCAGTGCCCGCAGGAGTTGTTGGCCCTCGGCGTCGACCTGGTCCGCGCCGGGCGCAAAGCCGATCTGGCCCGACAGGTCGATCACGATGCGATCGGCCTCGCGCGTGATGTGCGCCGACTTGCCGATCTCCTGGCGCAGGCGTCCGTGCAACACATCCAGCGTGTAGCCGACGTCGTCCGGCGCGAGCGTGTTGGCCGTGTTCTTCGCCAGCGCCTGCTTCAGGCGTGTCTTTTCCTGTTCGTAGCCGGCCGGCGGCAATACCTTGACCTCCGGCGTCGCCGACGCCGTCGCGACCGGCGGCTTGGCGGTCGCCGGTGCGAGCGTCGCCGCGATCGGCGGCCTGGGTGTCGGCGCCGCCCGCGCGGCGGGACGCGGTGCGCGCGCCGCGCAGGCGCTCAACGCGAGCGCAACGAGCAGCAGCCCGACCCCATACAGATTCATACCGACACGATGCCCTTCACGCAGCGATGCGCGCGCGGCGACGACGCAGGAATTCAACGTACCCCCCCAGGTCCAGCGGTTTGCTGTAGTAGTAGCCTTGCCCGAATGCTACGCCATGCTCCTGCAG
>CAMLSI010000452.1 GCA_946482585.1 uncultured Lysobacteraceae bacterium | reverse complement strand
CGCGTTGAGGCTGACCGCGCCGTCGACCCAGCGCAGCCCGCTCCAGTTCCAGCGGCTGCGCAGGCGCTGCCACGCGACCGAGGCGATGCGCCGCGGCGTCAATGCCGCGTGCTTGCGGTGATAGCTCCAGGGCTCGACGTCCTGCAGGCTCGATACGGCGAACACCAGCGGCACGCCGGCGGCGCGCAGGGTGCGCGCGGTCGCGCGCAACGCGCTCTTGTTGTGGCGCAGATAGACCACGTCGGGTTCCGCCGCGCGCAGCAGGGCCTGCAGCGAAGGCGTCTCGCCCGGCGTCCAGTCCGTCAGTGCATACGGCGCGGCCGGCACCGGCGCGGGCACGCCGTGCGCGGCGCCGTAGTGGACCCGGTGGCCCAGCGCGCAGAGTTCGCGTGCGAGCAGATCGCACTGGATCTCGATGCCGCCGAGCGCGCGGCCGAGGTGCTGGGCCAGGATCAGGATACGCATGGCGTCGTCGTCGCAATGACGAGGCTGTGGCTGCGATCGTCCGGCCGCGCGACTTCGCGCAGGCGCAGGCGCAGCCCTTCGCGCAGGCGGTGCAGCAGCTTGCGCAGGCGGCTGCCGCGCGGCGCGGTGTTGGTCTCGATCACGTAGAAATGGCGGTAGCCCCACTCCGACAGCTGCGCGACGATCGCATCGCTGCCCTCGGCGCCGCCGGCGCGGTGCGATTCGAACAGCACGACCGGCGCATGCGTGCGCACCGTCGTCGCGAGGCCGCGCAGGGCGGCCAGTTCGTGGCCTTCGATGTCGAGCTTCACGAGCGCGACCGACCGGCCGTCGAGACTGTCGCCGTCGAGCAGGTCGTCGCCGCGTGCGACCCTCACCGGAAAACTGCGGCTCGCGCCCGCGGCGAGGCCTTCGGCCAGGCCCGAGCGGCCGAGATTGCCGTCCTGGTTCGCATGGAACAGCCGCTCGCCGCTGCCGTCGCTGAGACCCAGCGCGAACAGGCGCACATTGTCGGTGCCGTTCATGAGCAGGTTCGCCTGCAGCAGATGCGTGCAGATCGGATTCGGCTCGAATGCGACGACGCGCGCGAAACGCCGCGCGAACCAGAGCGTGTGATTGCCGATGTTCGCGCCGACGTCGAGCGCGACGCCGCTGCGGAACGCGTCGGCGCGCCGGTGCAGGAAGGTGTCGAACAGGGCGTGCAGCAGCAGGTCCTCGTACCAGCCGTGCGCCAGGATGTGCGCGCCGATGTCGTCGTCGGCGAAACAGGCGATGTGCGGTGCGGCGTCGCGCCGGCGCCGCGCCGCGAGCCCGCGCACGCGGCGGCTGCGCCGCAGGCGTGCGACATAGTCCATGAAGGAAATGCGGTACTCGGCGATGACCTCGTCGATGCTCACGGCGATACCTCCGCGGCATCGCGCCGGCGCCGCAGGCGGACGGACACGGCGGCAGGCAGCAGGCTCAGAACCAGTGCGGCCAGCACGCGCGGATCGAACAGCAGGCGCGGGCGCAGCGCGAGCGCGCGGCGCAGGGCCTGCCGGCCGGCGCCGCGTTCGCCGCGCAGCACGATCAGTTCGAGTCCCTTGAGCCGATGCAGTCGCGCCAGGCGCGGCGCGCGCAGGCGGCGTATCGCCGGCGGCAGTCCGGGCAGCGCGAAGAAGGCCTCCCAGTAGCGCTGGTTCTCCCGGTACATGAGCTCGGTGTCCTTGCCGGTGTTCGCCGGGTGATCGCGCATCACGGCGACCACCTCGTCGACGTAGTCGAAGTGATAGTGCATCGCGAGCTTGAGATAGATCGCCTCGCCCTCGGCGCGATAGGACTCGTCGAAGCGCACGCGCTCGAAGCATTCGCGGCGAAACAGCGGCGTCACCGGATAGACGAAATTCCCCCATTCGACGAGTGGACGCAGCACGTCGCCGCGATGCAGCGGCAGCGCGACGTCTTGGGTGCGTCCGGTGTCCTCGAAGAAGCGCGCGCCGCGGCCGTAGACCACGCCGGTGCGCGCATCGCAGTCGCGGAACCGGTTCATCTGGACCCGCGTCTTGTCGGGCAGATACCAGTCGTCGGACGGCAGGAACGCGACGAACTCGCCGCGGCACAGATCCAGCGCCTGATTGACGACGTGGCCCTGGCCGCGGTTCTGCGGGTTCAGCACTGCGCGGAAGCCGTGCCGCTCCGCGAGCGCGGCCAGGAGTTCTGGACTGCCGTCGCGCGAACCGTCGTCGATGACGATGAGTTCGATCGGCGCGTAGGTCTGCGCGAGCACGCTCGCGATCGCGCGCTCGATGTAGCGCGCATGGTTGTAGGACGGAATGATGATGCTGACGAGCGCGTTCATGAAGTCCGCTCGCGCAGGCGACGGAACAGGCCGGCCGCGAGGGTGCGGAAGTGCAGGTCGCGCCAGCTCAGCAGCAGCCACAGCGCGGCGATCGCCGCTGCCGCGGCGGCGCGCGCGGCGAGGTCGCGGAACGACAGCGCCGCGACGACGGCGACGCCGACGAGCAGCGCGCCGCGCAGCAGCGCGAAAGCCGCAGGACGGCCGATGCGGTACGCGAACGTCCGGCCGACGACCGCGAGCGTCAGCACCACCTGCAGCGCCTGCGACAGCAGATAGGCGAGGGCGACGCCGGCCAGTTGCAGGCGCGGCAGCAGCAGAGCGGTCAGTCCGAGATACAGCGCCGCCCAGGCGAAATACAGCCCGCAATACGCCGCGAGGCGCCGCCGCGCGAGCAACGACAGACCGACGGTTTCCGCGACGATGCGGCAGAAGTCGCCGGGCAGCAACAGCAGCAGCAATGCGGCGGCCGGCACGAACGCGGCGCTGAACAGCAGATGCATCAGCCACTCGCCGGACAGTACGATCGCCGCGATGACCGGCGGGACGAGATACAGATAGACCGTGAGCGCTTCGTCGATCTGCGCGCCGAGGCGGCGATCGTCGTCGCAAACGGCGAGCGCCGGAAAGTAGTAGCTGCCGGCCGAGGCGTAGATCGCGGCCAGATAGACCGTCGCGACTTTCCACGCGGTCGAGAACAGGCCTGCGGCGGTCAGACCGTGCGCGGCGATGATCCAGCGCGACACCAGGAGGACGACGAGGATGCCGGTCGCGACGAGCAGCAGGCCGTTCGCGCCGTAGACGACGTTCTCGCGCAGCTCGCGCGCGTCGAAGCGCGCGGTTGCCGGCAGCACCGCGCGAGCCCCGTAGCTGCGTCGCGCGGCGCGATACAGCAGCGCGAACTTGATCGCGTGCAGCAGGGACAGCGCCAGCACCGCGCCGGCGAGATCGAAACGCCAGAGCAGCACGAGAAAGATCGCGAGGCCCGCGACGTCGGATGCCACCTGGGCCAGCACCAGCGCACGCGCCTCGCGCGCGGCGCTCAGCATCGCGCGATAGACCTGCGCGCAGACCGCGAACGGGATGCCCCAGGCAACGAGCAGCACGAGCAGGCGGCGCTCGCCGCCGTCGTGGAACAGCAGCGCGGACAACACGCCCGCGAGCGGCGTCGTGATCGCCGCGAGCAGCAACGAGAACACGCCGACCGCGGTCAGCGCCGAGGTCACCTGCCGCCTCACGCCGTCGCTGTCGCCGGCTTCGCGCGCGATTGCGAGGCGCTTGACCGCGCCGGCGCCGATGCCGAGCCCCGCGACGGTGCTGAACAGGCTCCAGGCCGAGGTCAGCTGATTGAGCACGCCCATGCCGGCAGTGCCGAGCACCACCGCGGCGGCCTTGCCCTTGAGCACCTGGATCAAGGTGCCCGCAGCCGAGCCCAGGCCGAACGCGGCGACGGCGCGCGCGAAGCGCTTCATGCGGGCCGCATCCGCAGCACGCGCGCCGGCACGCCGGCGACGATCGCGAAGTCGGGCACGTCGCGCGTGACCACGCTGTTCGCCCCGACGATGGCGCCGCGGCCTATGCGCACGCCGCGCAGCACGACGACATTGGCGCCGAGCCAGACATCGTCGCCGATGACGACCGGCGCCGTGCGATAGCCCTGCTGCTTGAGCGGACGGTCGCGCGCGTCGAAGCGGTGGTCGATGTCGAGCACGATGACCTGCGGCGCGAACAGGCAGTCGGCGCCGATCTGCACCGAGTCGAAAGCGCTGATCTGGCAGCGGTCGTTGATCGTCGTGCCGCTGCCGATCACGAGCCGGCCGGTGCCGGCGAGCACCACGCCGCGGCGCAGGGTCACGCGCTCGCCGAGCCGGATGC
>CAMLSI010000451.1 GCA_946482585.1 uncultured Lysobacteraceae bacterium | reverse complement strand
GTGCGCCTGCTCGGCGCTCGCCACGGCCTGCAGGAAGCGCAGCGCCGCAGGACGCAGCGCTGCGGGCAACAGTGCCTGCAGCACGCCGGCGGTATCGTGCAGTCCGGCGAGCAGGCGCGCGTGCGCCGGCGCGTGGCGGCGCAGCGCGAGCAGGCCCTGGCGCAGCGTCAGCAGATGTCCGGCGAAGTTGCCGCTGTCGACCGTCGAGACGTAGCGCGGATGCAGCGGTGCGAGCGTGCGCGTGTCGTACCAGTTGAACAGATGTCCGCGATAGCGTTCGAGCCGGTCGAGGCTGTCGAACGTCGCTGCCGTGCGTTGCAGCAGCCCTGCGAGCGGGACGTAGCCGAAGTCGTGGGCGGCGAGGCTCGCGAGCAGGCTCAGGCCGATGTTCGTCGGCGAAGTTCGGTGGGCGAGGACGTCGCCGGGCTGCTGCTGGTAGTTGTCTGGCGGCAGCCAGTGGTCGGTCGGGCCGACGTGGCGTTCGAAGAAATGCCAGGTGCGCCGGGCCGCATCGCGCAGCAGCGGCTCATGCGCGGGGTCGAGACTGGCCTGTGCCGTGCGGCGAGTGCGGCTGGCCTGCCAGGCGAGCAGCGGACCGATCAGCCAGAGCAGCACGATCGGCGATGCCGACCCCAGTGCGGCCGGATGCAGTTGCGCGATCGCGACGGTCGTGCCGATGGCCGCCAGCGGCGCGAACGCCATGCGGCGCAGCAGGCCCGACAGATCGCCGTTGCCTTCGCGCTCGACGACGCTCGAGGGCGTCCATTCCAGCAGCCGGCGCCGGGAAACGTGCAGACGCCACAGCGTGCGCAGGATCGCATCGAGCGAGACCAGTGCCTCGAACGGCAGGCAGGCGAGCGCGAACACGGCCTGACCCAGGCGTTTGCCCGCACTGCGTCCGACGAATTTCAGGTGCGTGCGCCAGTGCGAATCCGCCGGCTTGCGCAGGGCGGCCAGCGCAGCGTCGAGGAGCACGGGCGCCAGTGTCAGCAGCAGCACGAAGGCGGTCCAAGCCGCTGGGCTCGGCGACAGCAGCCATCCCGTCACGAACAGAACGAACTGCGCCGGCGTCACGAGGCTGCGGCGCAGGTTGTCGAAGATCTTCCAGCGCGACACGCCCGACAGCGGATTTTTTTCCGTGCCCGTATCCGCGCGGGGCACGCGCGGGAGCAGCCAGCGTGCGATCTGCCAGTCGCCGCGGATCCAGCGGTGTCGCCGCTTGATGTCGGAACGGTAGCTCTGCGGAAAATCCTCGAACACTGCGATGTCGCTGACCAGTCCGGCGCGCACGTGGCAACCTTCGAGCAGATCGTGGCTCAGGATGCGGTTGTCGGGCAGGCGGCGCGCGAGACTGTCTTCGAACGCATCGACGTCGTAGATGCCCTTGCCGGTGAACGAGCCTTCGCCGAACAGATCCTGATAGACGTCCGACACCGCGCGCGTATACGGATCGAGCCCCGGATCGCCGCCGAACAGGGTGGCGTAACCGGTGGCGCCGGACAGCGGCAACGTAGTGCCGACGCGAGGCTGAAGGATGCCGTAGCCGGAGACGACGCAGCGGCGGCCGGGATCGAAGCGCGCGCGATTCAACGGATGCTGCATCGTGGCCACGAGCTTGTGCGCCGTGTCGTGCGGCAGGCGCGTGTCCGCATCCAGCGTGATCACGTAGCGGACCGTGCGCAGCAGCGACGGCTCGCCGACGATGCGCGCGAACCGATCCTGCGCCGGGCCGCGCAGCAGCGCGTTGAGATCGGCGAGCTTGCCGCGCTTGCGTTCCTCGCCCATCCAGACGCGTTCGCCCGCATTCCAGCGGCGCGGGCGGTGCAGCAGGAAGAAGCGCGAGCCTCCGGTATCGGCGTACAGGCGATTGAGGCGTTCGATCGCGGCGGCCGCGACGGCCAGCACGGCGGCATCGGTCGGCTGGTGTTCGCCGTCGGCGTCCGGATAGTCGCTGAGCAGCGCGAAATGCAGATGATCGACGCGATTGGCGAGATAACGGATTTCCAGATCGTCGACTTCGTCCTGCGCGGCTTGCGTGCTGCCGAGCAGCGTGGGTACGACGACCAGCGTCGTCGCTTCGGGCGGAATGCCGAGCGCGTAGTCCATGCGCGGCAATGTCCTGGGCGTGACCAGGAAGGTCGCGAGCCAGTTCACGACGACGAGCGCGAGCTGGCTTGCGGCGAGCAGCAGCGGTATCGCGATAACGGCGGCCCAGTGGAGCGGCGGCGCGGAGCCCGGCAGCAGGAAGACGAGGCCGACGATCGTCGCGGTCAGCAGCACGATCGCGCCGAGATAGACCGGCAGGGCAATGCGCTGCACGGTAGCGCGCAGGCCGACGCCGCGTTCCAGCGTGGCCAGCCCGGTATCGATGAGGTAGTAGCCGACGTGTGTGCGCGGATCGCCGGCCGCGGCATCGCGCGCGGCTTCGGTGGCCAGTCGCACGGCGGCGGCGGCGACGTCGGCTTCGGGTCGCGCTGCCTTGCGTGCGACACGTTCGACGACCTGGCGATAGTTGTCGCGCGTGGCGAAGCTCATGCTCGCGTAGACGCCGGCCGGGTCGGTCTCGAGAATCGCCTCGATCTCGCTGAGACCTTCGACGAAGCTGCGCCAGTCCGCGGACAGCAGGAGCCGCAGGCTGCCGATGCTGTTGCTCACCGACATCTGGTCCGCCGCCTGCTGCTGGTTTTCGTTCTGCACCAACTGCTCGATGGTGACGCCGGCTTCGGCCAGGCGCTGTTCGAGCCACGACACCGGGACGGCGAGCGAGGCATTCTGGTTCTGCAGGCGCTGCATCAGTTCTGCGACGAAGGAGCTGCTCGCAGGCGGATCGGAGCGCGCCATGTCAGCAACCGCGAGAATCAGGCTCTTGGGATCATGGGCAGCGATCTCGGCCATGCTCTCGCCCCAGTACGCGGCGAGATTGCGGTGACGGCGATCCAGCGCGACGCGCGTCGCCACGCGACGCAGGTTTTCGATCAGCGCGAGCCGCAGCATGATCGGGATCGCCCAGAGTTCGCCGAGGCTCAGCGGCGCCGTTCGCTGGTAGGCCGCGACGAAACGATGCAGGCTGTCCTGATCGAAGCGGCCGTCGCCGTGCGAGATCGCGCTCAGCGCAATGTCGTAGATGCGCGGCAGCCCGGCCGACATGCCGTTGGCCAGACGCGGCAGCTGAAAACTGTAGCCTTTGGGAAAATGCAGTTTCGCGGTGCGCAGGTGTTCGTCGATGAGGTAGAAATTGTCCAGCAGCCATTCGCTGGCCGGCGTCACGCGCCGGTTTTCGCGGATGGCCGCCGAGAGCAGGGCGCAGGTGTCCGCGAGCACGGCTTCGTTCTCGTCGAGCCGGGCGAGCAACCGGTTGCGGCCGCGGCCGGGCTGCACGCGGTGAAAGGCGGCGAGGGCGCGTCCGTGTTCCTCCATCTGTTCTGCGCTGAACAATTCGGCGCGCAGCGGCGACTCGGCGGCGTCGACGCGCTTGCGCCGGTAGCGGTTGCCGGTCGTCAGTCTGACGAGTTTGTCGCGATACTGTCGGAGCGATTCGTTCACCGCGTTCCTCGGAAGTCCATGCATGGCGCGGCCGGAGCACGCGCCATGCAGTCACACTGTTCGCCGGAACCGCAGCGTCGGAAACGTCGTCGTTCGATGCCGCGCGATCGATGCGTCGTCGATGCACGGCGGTAGTGGTGTCGCCGGAGGTGCGCTGACGCGCCTGCGACGGGGCGTCCGGAAGTCGGCTCGGCGATCGATCGGCACGTGCCGAACGTGATCCGGCGAGTGGGCGCGAACGGTTCGCCGCGACGTGCGAGAGGGATGGCTGCGTGCGGTCGCCCGTGCATCGGGAATCGGTGCGCGAGGCGCACGCGGGACGACTGTATCACGATGCGTACGGATCACCCTTTGCTAACACCGGTGCGCGCATAGTCGTCGCAGTCCTCGCCGGACTCGGCATCATCCGCACGTCCGTCCGCGTACACGTCGTCTCACGCGGTGCCACACGACAGCGTGGCGTGCTCGTCCTCGAGCGCTCCCCGGCCATACGGCCAACGGCATTACCGCATGTCCGTCGCCGAATCTTTCCCGCCAGGGACGGCGCTACCGGAGCACGCCATGCGCACGCACACCCGCAACGATCCGTCGATCGACACCGGCTCGTCGAATCCCGCCGCCGGCGTCGACCTCAGGAAACTGGACGCCGAGGCC
>CAMLSI010000450.1 GCA_946482585.1 uncultured Lysobacteraceae bacterium | reverse complement strand
TACGTGTACTGCGGGAATAGTATACGTGGCAGGTCGATGAAAAATACGCGACAGTGGGGCGGCACTTGTAACGAATTGTAAATCGCGTCCGCGTGTGAGCCGATGGCTCGCGGATTTACGCTGCAGGAGGACCGGGACTCAGGTATCGGCACCGGTCGAGGCGGCGGGGCGGGTAGCAACAGCCCGGGCCGCGATAATACCGATTTCGTACAACAAACACATCGGAACGGCGAGCATGACCTGGGATACGACGTCGGGCGGCGTGAGAACGGCGGCAACGACGAACGCGCCGACGACGACATAGCCGCGACTTTCGGTCAGCTGCGTCGGCGTGACCCAGCCGAGCGCGACGAGGATGACGACGGCGACCGGCACCTCGAAGCACAGGCCGAATGCGAAAAAAATGACTAAGACAAAATCGAGATATTTCCCAATGTCCGTCATCATCGCCACGCCTTCCGGCGTGATCTTGGCGAGAAACGAGAACACCATCGGCAGCACGAGGAAGTACGCGAACGCGCCGCCGAGGTAGAACAGCGCGACGCTGGAAACCAGCAGCGGAACGCCGAGGCGCTTTTCGTGCCGGTACAGGCCCGGCGCGACGAATGCCCAGAGCTGATACAGCACGACCGGCATGGCGATGACGAGCGCGGTGCAGAAAGCGAGCTTCAGCGGTGTGAAGAACGGCGATGCGACTTCGATAGCGACGAGCTTCCCTCCCGCCGGAAGGTTGCGCAGCAGCGGTTCGGCGAGCCATGCGTAGAGCTTGTTGGCGAACGGCAGCAAACACAGCAATACGGCGCCGACGGCGAGCACCGCCTTCAGCAGGCGCTGGCGCAATTCGACCAGATGGGAAAAGAACGAGGCTTCTTCGCCGGGTTCCTGCTCAGCTGCGCTCATCGAGCTTCCTGCCCAGGTCTTCAGTCCCTTCGCGGACTCGGTCGGTGGTTTCGCGGAGCTGTTCGGCGGCATTGCGCAGCTCTTCGCGCGGATCCACGGAGGAAACCGTCTCGCGCATGCTGCGTTTGAGCTCTTCCGCGGCGAGCTCGCGTTCGACTTCGCTGCGCACGTTCGCCCAGCTGTTGCGGGCGCGCCGCAGCAAGGCACCGACGGTGCGCGCCGCGCCGGGCAGACGTTCCGGACCCAGAACGATCAGCGCGACGACGCCGATCAGCACGAACTCGCTGAAGCCGATATCGAACATTGCCGCGGATTATTCGGCTTTTTCGCGCTTGGGTTCGCTGGCGGCCTTGTCGGCCTCGGGCGCCGGATCGGCTTTCAGCTTGGGCGCCTCTTCGTCGCCCTGCAGGCCCTTCTTGAAATCGCGCATCGCGCTGCCGAGGTCGCCGCCCATGTTGCGCAGACGCTTCGTGCCGAACACCAGCACGACGATGAGCAGGACGATCAACCAATGCCAAAGGCTAAAACTACCCATTACCTCACTCCTGCTGATGGTCGCGCCGCCGGGAGCGGCAAAGCGCGACAGTGTAGCCGCGCTTCGCGATGGGGTCATGACGCCGCCATGCTCACTCGGCCGATTGCGCAGTGTACTCCTCGAGACGATCGCGGAAATCGACCACGACTTCCGGCACGGTGCCGACGCCGCCTTCGAAAATGCGCCGCGGCGTCACGCCGTCGCCGAACACGGCCTGGTTGGAGTCATGGTCGATCGCGAGCACCGAGCCGTCGAGTGCGACGCCGGCGAACAGGCCGCGCGCGCGCGAGTAGGAGTAGATCTCGGCCTTGAGCTGAGCATCCGTCGAGGCTTGCGCCGAGCGGCCGACCGGGCCGGCCGCGGCCGATGCGTCGGCGCCGAGGGTGAATTTGCCGTGGACGATGGAGTCCACGCCACGCTGGCTGCGGAACACGAGAACGACATCGGTCGACTGCACGCCGGCCTGGAAGCCGACGCTGCCGCCGGTCATGGTGATGAAGCTCGGGTTCGACCAAGTGCCGTCCGCGCCCTTGATCGTGATGAGGCCGTGACCGCGGCGTCCGCCGACGATGAGGCCGGCCTTGATCACATCGGGAATCACGGCGATCGCGTGTGCCTCGCGCAGCAGGTTGGTCGGAATGCGGCGGTCGGGCGCCTGCATGATCTCGTCGAGCACGCGCGTCGCTTCGCGCGCGCGCTTGGCCTCGGTCTCGCCGGCGGACGCACCGGCGGCGAGCAGCAGGCAGCAGAGGAACATCAGGGCGCGCATTGACGGTCGGCTCACGGAAACCTCGGCTCGGCTGGGAGTGGGGCGACGCCAGAAGGTGGCGTCAAGATGCCGTCGCCGATGCGGCGACGTGCCGGCATGGTGTCTGTCGTTGCGGGAATCGGCGCTTAACGCGGCCGGCGGCGCAGACCGAGCGACGCAAGCACCGCCAGCAGGCCGGCGAGCAGTGCATAGCCCGTCGGCGAACCGGCCGGAACCGCTTGCGGCGTCGTCACGGTGCCGGTCGGGCACGGCGCCTGCGGTGCGATCGCCAGTCCAAACAGCGGGACGCTGCGCAGGTCTTCGGGGCCGGTGATCGGTCCGAGCAACGTCATCGCGCCCGTGGCCGGATCGAGTCGCGCGAGGTCGCTCCAGTCCGGCGGAAACGCGTTGGCCGCGGGCGGCGGCGGCGGGATATAGCTGACCGCGGCCCAGAGCTGGCCGCTGCTGTCGAACGATGGCCAGACCGAGCTGATCTTCGAGCTCGCGACATTGAACGAACCGATTGCGGTCGCGGCGCCGGTACCGGTGTCGATGCGGAACAGCGACGGATTTTCGTAGTCGCCGGTGCCGTACAGGTCGCGGCCGCGCGCAGCGAGACCGGTGATACGCGCGCCGGTTGCTCCGACATAGCTGGCGAAGCCCGTGTTCGTATCGACTTTCCAGAGCTTGCGCGTCACGCCGGAAGCAAGCCAAGCGGAGCCATCGCACGTGACGGCGTAGGACAGGTCCATGGCGTCGAGCCGCGACGGGTCGCCCTGGCCGGCAAGCCCGAGACTACCGACGAAGGTCGGTCCCGAATTCAGGAAATCGAGGCGAAACAGCGACTTGGTGTTATCGGACGAGGCCAGCAGCGAGCCGTTCGGCGCGTAGGCCATGCCTTTGAGAACGATGGGTTGGCCGGCGAACAGGCCGTTGTTGCCGACGAGCGTCGCCGTGCGCGTGGCCAGATCCACGCGGTAAACCTGATCGTAGGCCGGAGCGAGGGCGAACGGCTCCGCCGTGGCCGCCGAAGCGGTCACCAGAGCAAACAGTGCCGCGGCGGCAGGGCGTGCGCGCAGGCTCATTGTCCACCGTCTTTTGTTATCGTTTCTGGTAATCGTCGGCCGCGTCGGGCGCTGACACGGCCCGGCCAGTCTAGCACCTTCCGGGCTGCCCACAAGGTCGCGGGAACGCCGTCCCGGCCCCGTTCGGCGAAGCATTCAATCAGTCGGGATACCATGTTCGGAACCAGGCAGTACCATGCGGCGCCGGCTGGCGCGGAAACCGGCCGCGGCGACGTTGCCGTCGTCCTCGTCAATCTCGGCACCCCGGCTGCGCCGACAACGCCCGCCGTGCGGCGCTACCTCGGCCAGTTCCTGTCCGACCCGCGCGTCGTGGAGCAGCCGCGCTGGCTCTGGTGGCCGATCCTTCATGGCGTGATCCTGCGCCTGCGGCCGGCACGCTCGGCACGGGCCTACGCGAGCATCTGGACCGACGCCGGGTCGCCGCTCCTGGTTCACAGCCAGGCGCTGGCCCAGGCGCTGGACCGGCGCCTTCAGGCCCAGTGCGCCGGACGCGTCCGTGCGCATCTGGCCATGACCTACGGCGAGCCCGCGTTGCCGCGCGTGATCCGCCGCCTCGTCGACGATGGCATCCGCCGTGTCCTCGTGCTGCCGCTCTACCCGCAATACTCGGCAACCTCGACCGGTGCCGTGTTCGATGCGCTGGCCGACACGATCAAGTCACTGCGCTGGCCGCCCGAGCTGCGCACGATCGGTGATTACCACGACCAGGATGCGCACGTGGAAGCGCTTGCGCGCAGCGTCGAGCGTCACAGGGCCGCGCATGCGCGTGCCGAACGCCTCTTGCTGTCGTTCCATGGCATACCGCAACGCTGCGTCGAAGCGGGCGATCCGTATGCCGCGCAATGTCGCGCGACGGCAGCGCGTCTCGCGGCGCGTCTCGGGCTCGATGCCGATGCCCTCGTCGTCAGTTTCCAGTCGCGTGTCGGTCGTGAA
>CAMLSI010000449.1 GCA_946482585.1 uncultured Lysobacteraceae bacterium | reverse complement strand
TGATCAGCATGGCGATCACCTTGTCGCGCTGCACCGAACCTTCGCGGAAGCCTTCGACGAGCAGCAGGCCGCACAGCGCGGCAAACATCGCCAGCAGCACCCAGTTCAGTGCCCCCGCGCCGATGGCGAGCAGGAAATACACGACGGGAATCGACAGCAGGATGCCGCCCAGCACATAGAGCACGTTCTGCCGGCCGCCCAGGGCGAGCGGCGGACGGCCTATGCCTTCGAGCTGGCGCCGGCCGAACCAGAACCAGATCAGGCTGATCAGCATGCCGACGCCGGCGGACAGGAACACCACCTTGTAGGCCGGCATTCCTTCGCTGCCGAAGACTTTCTGCGCCAGCGCCTGAGTCAGCAGCGGCGCCACCATCGCGCCGAGATTGATACCCATGTAGAAAATGGTAAAGCCCGAATCGCGGCGTTCGTCGCCGACCGAATACAGCTTGCCGACCATGGTGGAAATGTTCGGTTTGAACAGGCCGTTGCCGCAGATGATGGTGGCCAGTCCGAGCTTGAAGATCTGCTCGTTCGGCAGCGCGATCATGAACAGGCCCGCCGCCATCACCACCGCGCCGAGCAGGATGGAACGCTGGTAGCCCAGCACGCGATCGGCGACGTAGCCGCCGAAGATCGCCGCCGCGTACACCAGCGCCAGGTAGGCGCCGTAGACGCGATTGGCGGGCGCCTCGCCGGCCGCATCGCCGGAATAGAACTGCGCGACGATGTACAGCACGAGCGCCCAGCGAATGCCGTAGAACGCGAAGCGCTCCCAGAATTCGGTCATGAACAGCATCCACAGCGGGCGCGGATGGCCCATCGTCTGCGGATAGTCGGGCGGCGCGCTGGACGCGCTCGGTTCGGCGGTACCGCTCATGCGGCTCTCCCCTGTGGGTTGGACTGAATGGATGAGCCGTCTCCGCCGGTTGGGGAGCAGCAGCCGCCAAGCTTTAACCGGAGCGGCTGGGCCAAGTCAAACGCGGACCATGCTGCGACGCGCCATTTGACGGCTCGCGCCGCCGCGGCGCCGCATCAGGTCCCGATGACGGTGCGGACCTCGAACAATTCAGGGAAGAACGTGAGTTCCAACGCGCGTTTGAGGAACGCCACGCCCGACGACCCGCCGGTGCCGCGCCGGAACCCGATGATGCGCTCGACGGTTTTCATATGGCGGAAACGCCAGAGCTGGAAGCTCTCCTCGACGTCGACCAGCTGCTCGCAGAGGTGATACGCCGACCAGAACTGCTCGGTGTTCTCGTAGATGCGCCGATAGACGTCGACGAGTTCCGGATGGCGTTCGTACGGCAGCGACCAGTCGCGTTCGATGCAGACCTGCGGCACCGCATGGCCCTGACGCGCGAGGTGGCGCAGGAATTCGTCGTAGAGGCTCGGCGCGTGCAGCACGGCGGCGAGTTCGGCCTGCATCGCGGGAGCGTGCGCGAACACCGCGATCATGTCGGCGTTCTTGTTGCCGAGCAGGAATTCGATGGTGCGATATTGGTGCGACTGAAATCCGGACGCCGGGCCGAGCACATGGCGGAACTGCAGGTACTCCGACGGCGTCAGGGTTTCCAGCACGGCCCATTGCTCGAACAGCTGGCGCTGGATCTGCTTGACGCGTGCAAGAATCTTGAGGCAAGGCCCGACATCGTCGGCGGCGAGATGCGCGATCGCGGACTTCAGCTCGTGGATGATGAGCTTCATCCAGAGCTCGGAAGTCTGGTGCTGGATGATGAACAGCAGCTCGTCGTGATGCGCGGGCTGCGACAGTGGCTGCTGCGCCGACAGCAACGTGTCGAGCTGCAGGTAGCCGCCGTAGCTCACGCGATCTTTCAGATCGGTCGTGATGCCGGCTTCGAGGTCGCGCTTGATCGTATCGGTCACGGTCGGAAAGGCCCCAGGAAAACCGCGCAAGCATACGCGATCGTAACGACCGGGCTCGCTATCATGCGGCGGCGTCCTGCGCGGCACGCGGCGGGCGTTTGCTGCGCCCGATCTTGCCTAGCCGCGTCCGCCTTGCTATCAAGGCGGCCCCTCGACCGGCGCGGTCCGCTGCAGCACTGGATCTGCGCACGCCCCGGTCATCGGCGCCGCAACCCGGCACCGCCGCTGTTCACGCCGGTTCTGCCCGACCGTGCGTCCGTTTCGGATCACTCTGCGGAGGCTTTCGTGTCCATCGCCGCCAGCTTTGAAATCGAATACCTGCAATACCTCGACCCCGAGGGCAAGCTCGTTCGCAACGACCTGCCCGAGTTCGCGCGCGACGCGAAGCAGCTCGTCGAGCTCTACAAGACCATGAGTTTCGTGCGCGTGTTCGACAGCAAGGCGGTCGCACTGCAGCGCACCGGCAAACTCGGCACCTACGCGTCCTGCCTCGGCCACGAGGCCGCGCACGTCGCGATCGGTTCGGCCATGCACGTCGACGACGTGTTCGCGCCGATGTATCGCGAATACGGCGCCCAGTTCGTGCGCGGGGTGAAGCCGCGCGAAGTGCTGATGTACTGGGGCGGCGACGAACGCGGCAACGATTTTTCCGGCCCCGCGCACGATTTCCCGTGGTGCGTGCCGATCGCGACGCAATGCCTGCATGCGGCCGGCGCTGCGATGGCCTTCAAGATCAGGAAAGAACCGCGCGTGGCGGTCAGCGTCGTCGGCGACGGCGGCTCGTCCAAGACCGACTTCTATGCGGCGATCAACATGGCCGGCGCGCAGACGCTGCCGTACGTGAGCGTGATCGTGAACAACCAGTGGGCGATTTCGGTGCCGCGCTCCGCCCAGACCGGCGCGAAGACGCTCGCGCAGAAAGGCATCGCCGCGGGCCTCGAATGCCTGCAGGTCGACGGCAACGACCTCATCGCGATGCGCACGGCCATGGACTACGCGATCAAGCGCGCGCGCCACGGCCACGGCGGCATGGTGATCGAAGCGGTGACCTATCGCCTCTCGGATCACACCACGGCCGACGACGCGCGGCGCTATCGCCCCGACGAAGAAGTGAAGTCGGCCTGGGAGCGCGAACCGCTGAAGCGGCTGCGCCACTATCTCGTCGCGCAGAAGGCGTGGAGCGACAAGCACGAGGAAGCGTGGAAGCTCGAGTGCGAAAAGATCGTCGACGTCGAAGTCAACGCGTATCTCGAGACCAAGGTGCAGCCGGTCGAGGCGATGTTCGATTACGTCTACGCGGAACTGCCGGCCGACCTGCAGGAACAGCGCGCGCAGGTGCTCGCACTGGAACTGGCGCGCAAGCACTGATGCATCCGCCCTCTCCCGCGCGCCGGCGCACCGGGGAGGGAGAAATACACACCTGAATTTTTTTGCGGAGCGTTTATGGCGCAAGTCACCCTGATCGAAGCCCTGACCATGGCCATGGCCCACGAAATGGCCAAGGATCCGTCCGTCGTCGTGCTCGGCGAGGACGTGGGCATCAACGGCGGCGTGTTCCGCGCGACCGCGGGACTCAGCGAGAAGTTCGGTCCGATCCGCGTGCTCGATACGCCGCTCGACGAGACCACGATCGCGGGCATCGCCGTCGGCATGGCCGCCCAGGGCATGAAGCCGATCGCCGAGGCGCAGTTCGACGGCTTCGTCTATCCCATGGTCGACCACATCGCCTGCCACGCCGCGCGCTTCCGCACGCGCACGCGCGGCCGCCTCACCTGCCCGCTCGTGCTGCGCGTGCCCTGGGGCGGTGGCATCCGTGCGCCGGAACACCATTCCGAGGCGAACGAATCCACGTTTACCAATGTGCCGGGATTGCGCGTGGTGATGCCCTCGTCGCCGTCGCGCGCCTACGGCCTGCTGCTCGCGGCGATCCGCGATCCGGACCCGGTCATCTTCTTCGAGCCCAAGCGCATCTACCGCCAGTACAAGGAAGACGTCGCCGACGACGGCGAAGCGTTGCCGCTCGACGTCTGCTTCGTGTTGCGCGACGGGTCCGATGTCACCCTGGTCACCTGGGGCGCGCAGGTCAAGGAAACGCTCGAAGCCGCCGACGCGCTCGCGAAGGAAGGCATCAGCGCGGAAGTCATCGACATCGCGACGCTGAAGCCGCTGGACTTCGACACCATCCACGAATCGGTGAAGAAGACCGGGCGCTGCGTGATCGTGCACGAGGCGCCGCGCACCGCCGGCTTCGGCGCCGAAGTCGCCGCGCGGCTGGCCGAGCACGCGATGTACGATCTCGTCGCACCGGTCGAGCGCGTGACCGGTTACGACACGCACATTCCGCTGTTCCG
>CAMLSI010000448.1 GCA_946482585.1 uncultured Lysobacteraceae bacterium | reverse complement strand
TGCGGCCGAGCTCGTCGTGGTGCGCGTCGAGCGCCGAGATGCGGCCGCTCATCGTCGCGGAGCCGATGTTGCGCGCGCCGAGGCCGGAGATCGTGCCGGAGTCGTAGCGCGCCGCCGCATCCTGCGCGGCAGCCGGAATCGAAAAGGCCGCGAGCGCGAGCGCCACGGCGAAGGTGTTTTTCGTGTGCATGGTCGTCGCCTCCTCACTTCGACGCAGCGGGGGAGGCCGGGAACGCGAACTTCGCGTCGTCGACCGGGACGTTCACCTCGACCTTCTCGAGCGTGATCTTCTGCTGCTTCGGCGCGCCCTTCGGCCCGCTTTCGATCGAGAACGGCATATAGACGCCAGCCACTTTCTCGTAGTTGCCGAGGTCGCTCTCGAACTCCTGTTCGCTGCCGCGCACCTTGCGCTGCGTCACCGTGCGGATTTCCAGGAAGTAGTCCGGATCGAAGTAGAAGTACTTCACGTCCCCGTCCTTCTCGCTCACCTTGAGCTTGTGCGCCTCCGTGCCGTCGACGTCCTCGGTGCCGAGGTATTCGATCGTGCTGCCTTTCGCCTGCCAGTCGACGAGCGGGCCGTCGATGTCGGCGTCGTCGATCAGTCCCTTGCTGTCGTCGGCCGACAGCTTCTCGGGATCCTTGCGGCCGCCGAACGGCTGGATCTGCCAGCCTTCCGTGCCGTCGTGGACCTGCACGGAAGTCATGCCCTGCAACGACGCTTCCTGCCGGACCTTGCCGGCGCGGCTGACGATAGTCTCGAGCGTGAGATCGACCGAGAAGTCGCCGGTGAAGGACAGCTTGCCGGTCGTGCGCAGCGAATCGATCGCCTTGATCGCATCGCGCCCTCCCTTCGCCTCGAGATTCTTTGCGATCAACTCCTCGGCGGTCATGGCGCTGGCTGCGCCCGGGGCCGCGAGCAGCAGCGCGCACAAGCAGATGCGTCTGTACATGGGAATTCCTGCTGGATTGGAATACGACGGAAACCGCGAATCGCCGTGCGCCGGAGCGGTGCCGGCACGAGCCGAGCAAAAGCCTACGCCGCGCGGCTCAGCCTGCAGATGGGGCATAAGTCATGCTCGACGACCGGGGTTCTGCATCCGCGGGCGGAGACCGGACGGCGGCGCATCGAGGTTGCCGTCCGTGCCGTATGCAGCCTGACGTCGTGGCGGTATGAACGCGGAAGTTCGTGCCAGAACTCGCGAACGATCTCGAACGCTTGCGGTTAGCGCCTAGGGAACTCGACGGGAAAAAGCGCAGAAAGTGCCATTGCGAAAAAGCCGGCACTAGGCCGGCTTCAAGACACGCTGCTGGTGTTATTGGTGGAGCGGATGGGGATCGAACCCACGACCTTCGCATTGCGAACGCGACGCTCTCCCAGCTGAGCTACCGCCCCACGTTGACTCGTCTGCACGGGTCACCGCGCAAGGGCGCGAATGGTAGCGTGCGGCGTCGCGGATGCCAATACCCGGTCCGGAGCGCCTGTTCGGAGGCGGTTCGCGGCGCCAGTCCGGAGCGGGCACGGCGGCTTCGCGTGGCGCCCTGGCCCGTCTGCGCCCGGTCCGTGATCGACGCGCCGGCGGCACGCCACTGTCGTCGCCGTCTTCGCCGCGTCCTGAAACGCCCGTTCGATCAACGCTGCTAGAATCCGCGGTCGTATTGCGCCCAGCCCGCGCTCCGCCTTCCTCTTCCCCTCCCGGTTGTCGTCCCATGGATCAAGTTCTGTTCGATTTCGAGCACGTCGTCATCACGCCGTGGAAGCTCATCGGCTATCTCGGCGCGTTCCTGTTCACGGCGCGCTGGTTCGTGCAGCTGTACGCGACGCGCAAGGCCAAGCGTGCGCATCTGCCGATGATGTTCTGGTATCTCTCGATCGTCGGCAGCCTGATGACCTTGTCGTATTTCATCTGGGGCAAGAACGATTCGGTCGGCATCCTGCAGAACGCGTTTCCGGCGCTCGTGGCGACCTACAACCTGTTCGTGGAACTGCGGCACCGCAATCAGGAGAAGGTCGCCCAGCGCGGCGCCTGAGCGGGGATCCGCATCAATGAAAAAGGCGGCCGGTCGGCCGCCTTTTTTCGTGTCCGGCGTTGCTGCAAGCAAAGCCCGCAGCCGCGCCCGGCGTCGGCCTGGGAGGGTAGCCTGGTCCGGGCGCGGCGCGGTTCACTGGATGCCGCGCGTGCGCAGGGCGGCGGGTGCGAAGTCGGCCGGCGTGCGCTGCAGGCTGAAGTTGAGCTGTTCTTCCTGATTGTCGAGACCGCTGACGAGGTAGCGGCCGCTGAGCAGGTCGTAGTGCACTTCGAGCGTCGGCGAGACCATCGGCACTTCGTAGTAGTTGATCACGTGCGCTTCGGACAGGCGCCAGAGCTTGCCCTTGGTGTCGTAGTGGTCGACGACCAGGATCTGCCAGCTGTCTTCATCGAGGTAGTAGGTGCGCCGCGGATGGATGTGGCGCTGGCCGGCCTTGAGCGTGGCCTCGACGACCCAGACGCGGTGCAGTTCGTAGCGCAGGTGCTGCGGCGCGAGGTGGCCCGCCTTGACGAGGTCTTCGGCCTTGAGCGTGCTCGCATCGGCGCGGTACGCGTTGTATGGCACGTAGAGTTCGCGCTTGCCGGCGAGCTTCCAGTCGTAGCGGTCGAGCGCGCCGTTGAACATGTCGAGCATGTCATTGGTGCGCAGGCCTTCCGACGCCGTGCCCGGATTGTCGTAGGCGACGTTCGGCGCGCGGCGCACGCGGCGCTGGCCGGCGTTGTACAGCCAGACGTCGCGCGGCGCGACGGTCGGGTTCAGCGTTTCATGCACGACCTGCATGTTGCCGGCCAGGCGCGCCGGGCTTTCGACGCTCTGGAAGTAGTACGAGAACACGTTGTCGATCGCGCTCAGGGTCGAGCCCTGGCGGAAGTACGGGAACAGGAATTCCTCGCGGACGCGCGCGAGCACGAACTGGCCCGCCGCGGTCGGCGCGGCCTGGTTCCACCAGCGCGACAGCGCGATGCCGCGATATTTCAGCTTGTGATTCCAGATCACTTCGGCGCCGCTTTGCGGCAGCGGGAACGGAAAGCCTTCGGCCGCGTCGTTGAGTACGTCGCTGCCGTCGGCGAGCTTCGCCGTCGTCGCGTTCTTGCGCGTGGTTTCGTAGGTACGCGCCGGGAAGGCGGCGCTGCGCCGGGTCGGATAGACATTGAGCTTCATATCCGGATATTTCTTCAGCAGCGCGACGTGACCCGGCGACAGCTTGTCGGCGAAGCGCGCGACGTTCGACGCATCGATCGCGAACGACAGCGCGTCCTTGGCATACGGATCGGGATGCGCGCCGCCGAACGTGTAGTCCTTGGGCGGCGTCGTGAGGCCGCCGTCCCAGGTCGGGATGGTGCCGCCGGAATTGCCCTGGCGTTCGCCGCCGAGCGGCGTGAGATCTTTTTCGAGTCGTGCCGCGTCCTGCGGCGAAACGACGGCGTGGGCGCTGGCCGTGAACAGCGCGACGACGCAAATCAGCGGCAGACGCCGCCAACCGATGGCAAACATGGTCACTCCAGATGATGAAGCCGGGGCCGCGGTGCGCATCCTGCGCGGGCGGCGAACGCACTTTTCCCTGTGCTGCGAGAACCGGCCGAAACGCGGGGCCGCGCATCGTGTCTGCGCGGTCTAGAGCAAACCATCGGCGGGCAGCGTGGCGCCCGGTGTCATCTGAATGGCGGTTCAGTCAGGGGTGTGGCGGATCCGGCAGGACGGACCCACACCTGCGCCGCGACGAGACCCTTCATCGGATTGACGGCCCGTCGTGCGCTCGCTGGCGCGAGCACACGCTACCGGGTGCGTCCGACCGGGAACATCAGCGGCGCGAGGTGCGTCGTCGGTAGCGTGCGGTCGCCGTCGGCGACCGCACGATCGCAGCGCCGGGCCGGCCCATCACCTCGATCGTGCGCTCGCTGGCGCGAGCACACGCTACCGGCCTTGCTCACTCCGGATCGTAGTCGAGCAGCGGCGCGAGCCAGCGTTCGGCGACTTCGAGCGTCCAGCCTTTGCGGCGCGCGTAATCTTCGACCTGTTCCTTCGTGACGCGGCCGACGACGAAGTACTGGCTCTGCGGGTGCGAGAAATACCAGCCCGACACGGCGGCCGCGGGATACATCGCGAAGCTGTCGGTGAGTTCGATGCCGGTGTTCTTCTCCGCATCGAGCAGATCGAACAGCGTGCCTTTCTCGGTGTGTTCGGGGCAGGCCGGATAACCCGGTGCCGG
>CAMLSI010000447.1 GCA_946482585.1 uncultured Lysobacteraceae bacterium | reverse complement strand
TCTTCGCATTCTTGAATTCCGGACCCCAGAGCGGATGGTTGTGTTCCGCCGGCGTGAGGTCGAAGTTCGGATCGAGCTGCAGCGCACGTTCGAAGGACTGGCGACAGAGCGACGGACGCTCGGTCACGCAGTAGGTGAAGGCGAGATGCTTCAGCGCGGCAATCTTGATCGTGTCGCTCGCGGCCCAGATGTCGGGCGAAAGCAGCGTCGCCTCGGCCTGGGGGTAGGAGCCGGCCTCGTATTCGCCGACGCCCTTGGCCAGCGTTTCCTTGCCGCGGATTTCAGCCTGCTGACGCGCGACCTCGGCGGGATCCGGCGGCGGTGCCGGAGCGGGCTTCGGCTTGTTGGCCGCACAAGCGCCGAGGCAGGCGGCGAAAACGAATGCCAGCGCGAGCTTTGCGGCGTGGCGTGATCCGGCCATGAATTTCGTATTACGCAAGTGACGCTCCCCTGTCCATACCAATGCCATGATCGTTTCGCCCGGCATGCCATCCGCATGTCGGACGCTGCGGCGCCGAGGCCATGCCGCGGCGACGCGAACGCCGTCGGCGGAAAACCGACGGCGCACCGGCGAAAAGCGCCGGCCGGATCTGATTTCGACAGGCGCCCCCCGACGTCCTGTTCCGCGCAACCGGCGAACCGGTGTCGTTACTGTCCTGCGGCACCGCCCCCGGCAGCTTGCTGGAAACGATGTTCGATGGCCACAGGTTGACCGGCCGTGACGACGAGTTGCCGGCGCATCGACTGCAGGCCCGGATTACGCAGTTCCACGTTGTACGTACCCGGTTCGAGCTGCAGGAAGCGCATCGGCGGGCTCACTCCCTTGAGACTGCCGTTGATCCACACCTCGCCCCAGGGCTGAATGCTGAGTTTCACATTTCCGGTTTTCGCCAACGCCACTTTATTCGTTTCGCGCTTGGCGCGGGTTGCGGATTCTCGCGGCCGGCCGGCCGTTTCTTCGCTGCGCGAGGTCGCGGCGGTCAGGTCCACGGTCTTCACCGCGTCGGCGCTCGGCGGCGTGCCCGCTGCGGTAGCGCTCGCTGTCGCCGTCGTCGCGGGTGCCGGCGCCGGCGTCTCCACCGGCGGCGCGGTGACGGCCGGCGGAATCGTCTGGCCCGGGCTTTCGAAGCTTGCCGAGGTCGTTTCGGCCGGCGCCGCGATCGGTGCGAGCACCTGGCTCGGGTCTACCGGTGCCGCCGACGGCGTATCGACAGTCGCGACCGTCGATGCCGCGGGATCGATGGCGGCGACCGGCGCCGCATTCGGGTCGACCGCGACCGGCACCGCATTCGGATCGGTCGAGGGTGGCGTCTCCGTCGTCGCTGCGATGGGAGGCGCCGTGGATTCGGACGTAGCGGCCGGCACCGGCGCGGCTTCGGCGACTGGCGCCTCGGCGACCGGCGCGGCGACGATCGGCGGCGGCGCGACGGGTTCGGGCGTCGAGGTCAGGTACCAGGTCAACACGGTGGCCGCGATCACGAGCAGGCCGCCGCCGATGGCCGGCAGCAGCCAGGGACGCGACGGCGACGCGGCTGCCGCGACGGAGACCGCGGGCTTCTCGCCGGTCTCGCTGCGCGCCGGCTGCACGGCCGGGACGACGACCGGGCGCGACTCCGTCGCGAGACGCCCCGAAAGCAAATCTTCCATTTCGGGAAAACTGTTGCTCTCGGGCTTTTCGTGCTTCGACGGCATCCCGAGCGGATCGAGCTCGAGCGCCGACGGCGCCGGTTTCGCGAGTGCGACCGGCGACGGCATGACGATGGTGGGTGCGTCGGCGTTCGCGGCGACCGGGACCGGCGCCGACGCGGCGACGCTGCGCGCCAGCGCGATCGCTTCGGGCGCGGCCATGACGACGGTCGCGTCGCTTGCCGCGGCGGCAGCCGGCTTGACCGGCGGCGCAACCGGCTTGAGTGCCGGCTTCGCCACGTCGACGAGCGGTCGCGGCGCCGGCATTGCGACGGTCGCATCGTTGTCGCTCGCGGCCGACGGGCGCACAGGCGGCAGCGACAGCGGTTCGAGCCGCGATTCGGAAACGACGATGGGCTCGCGCTCGAGGGCGGGCTCGGGCTTGTCCATGGGCTCGAGCGTGAGTTCGAGCGCCGACAGCAGGCTCGGCACCGGCTTTTCCGCCACCGGCGACGTTGCGGCCGGTACATCGACGATCGCCGGCGCAACGGTTTCGAGGGCCATCGGCGCTGCCGGTACATCGACGATCGCCGGCGCGACGGTTTCGAGAGCCATCGGCGCTGCCGTCTTTTCGACGGCGACGGTTTCGGGCACCGGCTCCGGCACGACGACCGGCGGGGCGACCTCGACGACGGCGCGCGGCGGCTCGGGGACGACGAACGGCGGCGGCAATACCGGCTCGGGCATGACGGGCGCCGCTTCGGCGACCGGCCCGGCGGGCATTGCATCGACCGGCGCCGCCTCGTGCTCCGACGCCGACGCATGCGCCGCCGCAACGAGCGGCGCGATCGGCACGAACTCGGCGACGGCCGGCACCGGCTCGACCGCAGCGACGGGCACGGCGATTTCTGCCGCCGCCGCAGCGGCGGCGGCCTTCGCGCCCGCGAGCTGCTGCACGAGCGCGGCGACTTCCTGCGCCGACACGATCACGGTGCGTTCGTCTTCGCCGCCGGGCAGATCGATATCGACCGCAACGGGCTCGACGATCTCGGGTACCGCGGCCGTCGCCGGCGCGGCCGCGAGGATCGACGGCGAAATCTGCGGCGGCGGCGCGAGATTGATGACGGTCCTGTCGTTCTTGGTCACGCGCAGCAATGCGCGCAATTCCGCGATCGACTGCGGGCGATCGCTCGGCTGCAGCGCGAGCGCGCGGTCGATCGCGGTCAGGAATTCGCGCGAGTAGCCGCTGAGACCGGCATCGGCCAGCGGTTGCAGCGAGTCCTTCATGATGCGCGAGATCGATGCCGGCGGCGGACAGCCGACGATCGCGAAATGCAGCAGCGCGCCGACGGCATAGACATCGGTCCATGGCCCCTGCGGCAGCGCGAAGTCGCTCGAGTACTGCTCGATCGGCGCGTAGCCCGGCTTCACGACGACGGTGATCGCCTTCTGCAGGCCGGTCACGACCTCGCGCGCGGAACCGAGGTCGAGCAGCACCGGCGTGCCGTCGTTCTTGATGAGAATGTTGTCCGGCGCGATGTCGCGGTGAAACACGTTGCGCGAGTGCAGCAGGTCCAGCACGTCGAGCACCGGCGCGACGATGCCGCGCAGCCAGGGCTCGTCGCCCTTGCCCCCCATCTCCTTGAGGACCGAACGCAGCGTCTTGCCGGTATAGCGCGGCATGACCATGTAGGCCGTGCCGTTTTCTTCCCAGAACTGCAGCACCTCGACGAGGCCCGGGTGCTTGAACTGCGCGAGCAGGCGTGCTTCGTTGATGAAACCGTTGAGACCGGCTTCGAAGGTCTCGCGATTGTGTTCCGAACGGATGCGCACCGTCGTCGATGCGACGCGGCCCGCGAGCGAGATCGGAATGTATTCCTTGATCGCGACGTCGCGCATGAGCTGCAGGTCGCGCGCGCCATAGACAATGCTGAACCCGCCTTCACCCAGCGTCTCGATGATTTCGAACTCGCGCAATCGCATGCCTGCCACGAGCGCGTTCCCGGGCGCGAGATCCGCTTGGGGACTCTTGCCGGAAATGATCGGAGTGACGCGCGCGTTTACAGTTGCGTCCATGCCTGCGAATCGGAGAGGGAGGGCGTCGTATGCAATTTAGGCGAAAAGATTGCGCAGTGCAAAGAGCAGGTTTGGTCTTTGTGATCCGGATACATATTTCTTCGCCCACTCCTCGCAATACTGCGTAAACAATTTGTGATGTACTCGTTGTTTGCGCCGGGCAGAGTATCGCGCAGCATAGCGGTGCCTCCTTATCGCGCGGCCGCATGAGGCGTTTCCGTGTCGGAGTTCCCGGTTCCAGCGTACGTGGTCTGCGCGACGAGGTGATTACATCGCGTCGCAGTCTCGGCACGCGCGACGGCATGAAATGCGTTGCTGTGCACGCCGGCGACCGCGCTGCCATGCTGCGTTTGCGAAGGTGGGTATGTTTTGATAGCTTCAAAATTTTCAGGGCTTGGCCTGTGCGCACACGGGTCGGTTCCGCAGCGACGTAGCGCGACCGATAGGCGCCGCAGGCTCCGAAACGCAGCGGACGCGCACGAGGGAGCGTGAATGTCGGTCAGGCTGGAACTCGTGGTGCTGTCCTACAACGGCCAGGC
>CAMLSI010000446.1 GCA_946482585.1 uncultured Lysobacteraceae bacterium | reverse complement strand
CGGAACCGGCGCAGGCGCGTCTGGAACCCGAAGCCGTGCGCTTTCGCAACTACGACGTGGAAAACGGGCTTTCGCACGGGCGCGTACGCGCGATCGCGCAGGACCGCAGCGGCTACGTCTGGATCGGCACGCGCGACGGCCTCAATCGTTTCGACGGCAGCCGTTTCCGCATCTATCGCCACGATCCGGACGATCCGCACAGCCTGCCCGACAACGTCGTCATGGCGCTCGCGGTCGCCGACGACGGCACCCTCTGGATCGGCACGGCCGGCGGCGGTCTCGCGCGCTACGACGCCGAGCGCGATCGCTTCCAGTCCTTCCGCGCCGGCGCCGCGACCGGACTGGCCGGCGACTACGTGCGCACCTTGCAGACGGCGCCCGACGGCGATCTCTGGGTCGGCTGCTTCGGCGTCACCCTGCAGCGTTTCGATACGCGTCGCGGCATCGCGCGCGATCTGCCGCTGGGGCGTCCGTCGTCGCTGCAGCGTGTGCATCGCGTGATCGCGCTGCCGGACGACGCGGGCTTCGCGTTCGTGATCGACGACGGCCTGCTGCGTTGGGACGGCCGTTCGACGCAGGCGCAGCAACTGTTCGCGGCGGCGCCGGGCGAAGTGCAGCCGAGCATCGAATGGGCCGTGCTGGATCGCGACCGGCAGATCTGGGTCGGCCGTCTCGACGGCGGCCTGCTGCGACTGGATCTCGACGGCACCGTGCGCGCGCGCTATCGCGCCGGTCCCGACGGCGCGCTGCGCTCGGGCGAAGCGCGCGGTCTGCTGCAGACGCGCCGCGGCGAGATCTGGGTCGGCACGAGCGGCGGCGTCGCGCGTTATGACGCGGCGAGCGACAGCTTCGTCGAAGTGCGGCACGACGATTCCGACGCGAACAGCCCGCCGAACGAGGTCTATCTGCTGTTCGAGGACCGCGACGGATTGATCTGGGCCGGCAGTTCCGGCCGCGGCGTCGGCGTGCACGACCCGGACGGCGAAGTCGTCTCGGTCTATCACCGCCGGACGGGCGACCCGAACGGTCTGCCGACCGGCGCGGTACAGGCGGTCGCGATCGCGGCCGACGGCACGCTCTGGATCGGCTTCGGCGGCGGCGGACTCGTCCATTTCCGGATCGGCAGCGGCGTGCTCCGGCGCTACCGGCACGATCCGGCCGATCCGGAGAGCCTCGCCAGCGACGCGATTTCGGCCCTCGCGTTCGCGCGCGACGGCACGCTCTGGGTCGGCCACGATACGCACGGTCTGGACCGCCTCGATCCGCGCACCGGCCTGTTCCGGCATTACCGACGCATCGGCGCCGATCCGAGTTCGCTGCCGGGCAATCTCGTCAACGATCTGCATGTCGACGCCGACGACACGCTCTGGGTCGGCAGCGACGGCGGCGGGCTCGGTAGTCTTTGCGGCGGATGCGATGTATTCCAGATGTATACAATCGAAGGCGATGCGTTCGATCTGTCGGTCGCGACCGTGACCGGCATCGCCGAAACGCCGGATCGCGCGATCTGGTTCGGCCTGTTCGGCGGCGGCGTCGCACGGCTCGATCCCGAACGGCGCCGCATCCGGCGTTTTTCCGCGGCGGCGGCACACGGCGCGGGACCGCGCAACGACGTCGTGCGCGTCGTGCACCTGAGCCGCGACGGAAGCCTCTGGGCGGGCAGCAGCATCGGTCTGGATCGCATCCGCTACGCCGACGGCGCCGACGTGCGTTTCGAACCTCAGCCCTGGCCCGACAGCGACGGTTCGCGCAGCGTCATCTGCCTCGCCGATGACGACAGCGGCCGCCTCTGGCTCGGCACCGTCGACGGGCTGCTCGTGTTCGATGCGGCGCAGATGCCGGCGCCGCGTCGCGTCAACCTGCTCAACGCACTCGACCGGCGCGGCTATTTCAAGAATGCCTGCCGTTCGGCGCAGTCGCGCCTGTTCCTCGGCGGGCAGCACGGCCTCGTCGTGTTCTCGCCGCAGCAACTGCCGCCGCCGCCGGCGACCGGCGCGCTGCTGCTGGACGAGCTGCTGCTGTTCAATGCGCCGGTGCGGCCGCGGCCCGACGACCGCGGCGCGCTGCTGCAGCGCACACTCGCCTACACCGAGCGCGTGCGCCTGGGCTATCGCGACGACGTGTTCGGCTTCAGCTTCGCCTCGCTCGACTACCGCTCGGCCGACCGTGTCGGCTATCGCTACCGGCTCGACGGCTTGCATCAGGACTGGATACCGACCCTGCCGGATCAGCGCAGCGTCTCGTTTTCCGGTGTTCCGGCCGGAAACTATCGCTTCCGCGTGCAGGCGCTGCGCGAAGGCGGCGAGCCGCGCGAGACCGGGGTCGACGTCAGCATCGCGCCGGCGCCGTGGCGGTCGCGCTGGGCCTATGCGGCCTACGCGCTGCTGCTCGCGTTCGCGGTCGGACGGCTCCTGCGGCGCAACCAGCAGCGCCTGACCTATGCGCGCCAGGTTGCCGCGACGATACAGCGCAGCGAAGAGGCGCTGCGCCGGCTCAACGACGAACTCGAATCGCGCGTCGCGCAGCGCACGGCCGACCTCAGCCGCAGCAACCGCGAGCTCCAGGCCACGCTCGACCAGCTGCGCCAGGCGCAGCGCCAGCTCGTGGAGGCGGAAAAGCTCGCCTCGCTGGGCGGCCTCGTCGCCGGCATCGCGCACGAGATCAACACGCCGCTCGGCGTCTGTCTCACGGCCGCGTCGCACCTGCAGCAGCAGGCGACACAGCTGCGCACGCGCCTCGCAGCGGGCGCGCTGCGCCGCTCCGAGCTCGACGAATTCCAGCAGGCCGCCTGCGAAGGCAGCGACATCATCCTGCGCAACCTGCAGCGCGCCGACCGGCTCGTGCGCAGCTTCAAGCAGACCGCGGTCGATCAGTCGAGCGACGAGTGGCGCGAGCTCGATCTGGAGCAGTCGGTGCGCGATACGCTGGTCATGCTCGGGCCGGTATTGCGCACGACGCCGCATCGCATCGTCATCGAAACCTCGCAGCGCATCCTCGTGCAGACTTCGCCGGGCGCGCTCTACCAGATCGTCAGCAACCTCGTGCTCAACGCGATACAGCATGCGTTCGAGGCCGGGCAGGTGGGCACTCTGACAATACGGCTGTCGCGCGACGGTGACGCGATAGTGCTGGAGGTCTGCGACGACGGCCGCGGCATGGACGAGCGCGAACGTACACGCGTGTTCGAGCCGTTCTTCACGACGCGCCGCAGCCAGGGCGGCAGCGGCCTGGGCCTGCACATCGTCTACAACCTCGTGACCCAGGTGCTCGGCGGGCAGATCGCCTGCGAATCCCGGGCCGGCGAAGGAACGCGTTTCAGCGTGCGCTGGACGCCGTCGGGTGCGGCTGCAACGGACGGTTGACGCGGCATTCGCCGGCGGGCCGTGTCAGTCCGGCAGCTTGCGCCGCAGCGCGACGACGCTGTCCCAGTTCGCGAACAGCAGATCGGTCAGTTCGGGATCGAACTTCGTACCGCGGTGCGAGGCGATATAGCTGCGGATTTCCGCCTCGGGCCAGGGTTCCTTGTAACAGCGCCGGCTGCCGAGCGCGTCGAACACGTCGGCGAGCGCCGTGATGCGGCCGGCGACAGGAATGTCGATGCCGGCGAGCCGGCGCGGATAGCCACTGCCGTCCCAGTTCTCGTGGTGGCTGATCGCGATGTCGGCCGCGAGGCGCAGCACGGGACGGCGCGAACCGCTGAGCAGGCGCGCGCCGAGCTCGGTGTGCGTGCGCATGATCGCGGTCTCTTCCGGCGTGTGCGCGCCGGGTTTGTTGAGAATCGCGTCCGGAATGCCGATCTTGCCGATGTCGTGCAGTGGTGCGGCATAGTTCAGGAGCTCGCAGGTCTTTTCGTCGAGGCCGTGGAGGCGACCGAGCATCGCCGCGAGCATGCCGACGCGGCGCACGTGATTGGCCGTTTCCTGCGAGCGCGTTTCGGCGGCGCCCGCGAGCAGGTAGACCATGTCGAGCTGGCTCTCGAACAGTTCCTGGTTCAGATGCAGGTTCTCGAACGCGATCGCGACGTTGCTGCAGAACACTTGCATGAGGCGATGGCCGACTTCATCGAGTTCGTGCGCTTCGCCGACGTAGAGCAGCGCCTCGGACGAGTTGCTGTCGATGAAATGCAGTACGTAGTGATCGCCGCCGAACACGTGCTGCTTGCGCAGGTATGCGCTGTGCAGCGACTGCACGACATGGTCCGGCAGTTTTTCGTCGGCATTGCACTCGAGGTAGCGGCTATAGTCG
>CAMLSI010000445.1 GCA_946482585.1 uncultured Lysobacteraceae bacterium | reverse complement strand
GCGCGCTCCGCGTTGCGAACCTCGCGCCCGCCCGGCGCCAGTACCGTGCGACCGAAGTGCTGCCGCTGTACGCGCGGCTGTCGGCCAACGACCAGGACCGCGTGTTCAAGCCGGGCGCGCAACGGCGCATCGTGCTCGCGACGAACGTCGCGGAAACCTCGCTGACCGTGCCGCGCATCCGCTACGTGATCGATACCGGCACGGCACGCGTGAAGCGCTATTCGCCGCGCTCGCAGCTCGAACGCCTCCACATCGAGCCGATCGCGCAGGCCGCGGCCGAACAGCGCAAGGGACGCTGCGGCCGCGTCGGCCCCGGCATCTGCTTCCGCCTCTACGGCGAGCAGGATTTCGAGCAGCGTCCGCGTTATGCCGATCCGGAAATCCTGCGCAGCTCCCTCGCGGGCGTGATCCTGCGCATGCTGAGCCTGAAGCTCGGGGACGTCGCACAGTTTCCGTTTGTCGAGGCGCCGCCCGAACGCGCGATCGGCGACGGCTATCGGCGCCTGACCGAACTCGGCGCGATCGACGAACGCAAGCGGCTCACCGATGTCGGCCGCACCATGGCCCAGTTGCCGATCGACGTCGCGCTCGCGCGCATGCTGATCGAAGCCAAGGAACGCGGCGCGCTGCGCGAGCTGCTGATTCTCGCTGCGTTCCTGAGCATCCAGGATCCGCGCGAACGCCCGGCCGACGCGCGCCAGGCGGCGGATCAGGCGCACGCGCAGTTCGCCGACAGCCGCTCCGACTTCGTCGCCGTGCTCAAGCTCTGGCAGGCGCATGCGGCCGCACACGAGGAACTGAGCCAGGCACGACTGCGCGACTGGTGCCAGGCGCGTTTCCTGTCCTATCTGCGCATGCGCGAATGGCGCGAGCTGCATCGTCAGCTGCTGCTCCAGGCGGAAGAACTCGGCTGGCCGCTGACTGGCGTCGCTGCCGCGGCCGACGCCGCCGCGGAGCCGCAGCCGCTGCTCGATGCGCCCGGTTACGAGGAAGTGCACCGCTGCCTGCTGTCGGGCTGGCCGACGCAGGTCGGACGCAAGGACGAACGCGGCCAGTATCGCGGCACGCGCGAGCGCCGATTCCAGGTATTTCCGGGGTCGTTCCTCGCGAAGTCTCCGCCGCAATGGATGCTCGCCGGCCAGATCATCGATCTGCAAAAAGTATACGCAATGCAATGCGCGCGCGTGGAGCCCGAGTGGATCGAGCAGCAGGCGGCGCATCTGGTCAAGCGCAGCTGGCGCGATGCGCACTGGTCGCGCAAGCGCGGCGCCGTGCTCGCCTACGAACAGGTCAGCTTGTTCGGCCTGGTCCTCGTGGAAAAACGCGTGGTGCAGTACGGCGCGCAGGAACCCGAACTCGCGCACGCGGTGTTCCTGCGCGAAGCGCTCGCGCGCGGCGAGATCGACGCGAAATCCGATTTCGTGCGCGCCAACGCGCGCGTGCTCGCCGAGGCGCAGGAGCTCGAGGCCAAGCAGCGCCGCGCAGGCCTGGTCAAGGACGAAGCCGCGCTCGTGGCGTGGTTCGCCGGCAAACTGCCCGGCGACATCAGCACGGCGGTCGCGCTCGACGCCTGGTACCGGCGCGCGACGCCGGCGGAGCAGGCGACGCTGCGCTGGTCGCTGGCGGACGTGCTCGGCGCGCGAAGCGGCATCGCCGCGCAGGACTATCCGGCGCGCCTCGATGTCGGCGGCCACAAGCTGAAACTCGAGTACCGCTTCCTGCCGGGTGATCCCGCCGACGGCGTCAGCCTTCAATTGCCGCTGGCCTATGTGAATGCCGTTCCGGCCGCGCGCTGCGAATGGCTGGTGCCGGGCCTGCTCGTGGAAAAAGTGGCCGAACTCATTCGCGGCCTGCCCAAGGCGCTGCGGCGCAATTTCGTGCCGGCGCCCGATTTCGCGCGCGCGTTCGCAGAAAGCGAAGCGCCGCGCGATGCGCCGCTTGCGCGCGCATTGGCGACCTATCTGCAGCGCGTGACCGGCGTCGCGATCACCGAAGCCGATTTCGGCGGCATCGAATTGCCGGCACATCTACGCATGCATTTCCGTGTCTACGACGAACATGGCCGCACGCTGGAGCAGGGGCGCGACCTGGGCCTGATCCAGGCCAACTGGAGCGGCGCGGCGCGCGCGGCGTTCTCGCGCCAGGCCGACGCCGACCTCACGCGCGAAGATGTGGAAACCTTCGATTTTGCCGAAATCCCTGATTCGCTCGTTAGCCAGGGCAATCTCACCGCGTACCCGGCGCTCGTCGATCTCGGCGACAGCGTCGCATTGCGCGTGTTCGAACGGCGCGACGAAGCAATGGCCTCGCACCGCGCTGGCGTGCTGCGTCTGCTGCGGCGTGCGCTCGCCGACAAGATCAAGCAGGCGCGCCGGCAACTGCCGATCAATCATGCGCTCGCGCTGAAGTACGCCGGCATCGCGAGCGTGGAATCGCTGCGTGAAGACCTGATCGAGGCGGCGCTGCAGGAACTGTTCGCCGCGCGCGACCTCGATCTGCGCCGGCGCGAAGACTTCATCCACGCCGAAGCCGAGCTCGCGCGGCAGCTGTTTCCGGCCGCGATGCAGTGGCTCTCTCTGGTCGAGGACGTGCTGGCCGCCTATGTCGAACTGGGCCCGTGGCTCAAGGCGCCGCTCATGGGTTACGGCAAAGCAAACTACGACGACCTGCACGAACAGCTCGGCGAACTCATGCATGCGGGCTTCGTGCGCGAATTGAGCCGTGCGCGCCTCGCGCACTATCCGCGCTATCTGAAGGCGATGCGTCTGCGCGCCGAGCGACTGCGCGTGGACGCGAGCCGCGATCAGGCACGCCTGTTCGCGGTGCAGGGCTACTGGCGCGAATACCTGAAGCTGCGCGCGAGCGGTGAAGTGCCGACGGCTGCGCTCGACGAGTTGCGCTGGCTCATCGAGGAAATGCGCGTGTCGGTGTTCGCGCAGGAACTCAAGACGGCCGAGGCGGTATCGCCGAAGCGTCTGCAGAAAGTGCTGGACGGATTGCGCGGCCGCTGACGTCGCAGTGCCTGTCTGCGACGTCAGCGGCCGTGCCGCTTACTTGATGCGTCGCACGCGCAGGCTGCAGCCGCAGCCGTCGACGTACATGAGCCAGCTGCCGAGCAGCATCGGCTTGATGCGGACCGCCGGGCTGTTCAGACCGAGATCGGTGCGCATGCCGGATTCGGCCTGCTGCCAGACCTGGCCGTTGTCGAGCTTGAAGGTGGTCTTGCCGAGCCAGCCGTCGAGGGGGCCCGCGATGTGCGCTTCGATGGGTTGGCGCTCGTTTTCTTCCGGGTAGAATTCGGGCGTGCCGTCCCGCGAGGTGGGCGACCGCATCGGCGCGCCCGGGGCCAGGCCGTGCACGCGCAGCCAGTCGTTCAAGGCCTTGAGCTGTTCGGGACTGAGCCGGTCGAGGCCGGCTGTGGTGAACTCGGCGCGGCTCATGCGTTCTTCGAGCGTGGAGAACTCGGTCGCCTGGGCGGCGCCGCAAGCGGACAGGGCTGTAGCAAGGGCGAACGCTCGAATCCTGTTCATGAAACACCTCATTTGATGCCGCGCGGCTGCGGCGAAAGCCGAAAGTGTAACGACTGGTGCAGCAGTTCTCCTCAACCGTCGGAATTTGGTCGAAAATCGGGCGCGTCGGGTAACTGCTACTTAACACTGGCGCGGGTAGCCGTACGTATACTCTGCGTCAAGATGGTGGTCAGGAATTGCTCAGCTTGATGCTGGGCCGTCCTGCTGCAGTCGGGGACAACGGAACTCGTCCGCAAGCGCGTTCATGGGATCGCACGGGTAACTGCGTGCTCCGTACAGGCAAAACTTAGTCATTGGTGAAGAAAACGATGAGGCATATCCGGAATAACCGAACGAAAACGCTGCTGCTCGGCCTGATCCTGGCGGGCGCCTGCGGAGTCAGCTACGGCGCGGATGTGCCTCTGGTATTCGGTAACGAAGACATCGCTCCGTTCACGGCGATGCAGGTCACGAAGACGCCCAACGAAAATTCGTCGACGACGACGCTGCGCGTACAGCGCCCGACGCTCTGCGGCAAGGTCACGGCGTCGGCCGCGCCGGCCGGGTTCGCGAACCGCATCAACCCGGTGTTCGCCGGCTTCTATGCCGGTGCCGACTTCAAGTTCGGCAGCCTCTCCGGCGGCGCCCAGTCTCCGGTGCCGGGCATCGGCTACTGGAACTTCCGTCCCGATGGTCTGAAGATCCAGTCCGACGCGGAAACGCTCTGCTACGTGCTCGGTGCC
>CAMLSI010000444.1 GCA_946482585.1 uncultured Lysobacteraceae bacterium | reverse complement strand
CGGCACGCTGAGCTACGACTGGGAACAGAACGACACGGGCTCGGCGAACAACACCCTCACCACTGATCCGGGCAACGGTCCCATCATCCGCTCGCTGAATCCGACCGCGACCGGCGTGCGGGTGATCCCGCGGCTGTCGAACCTGGTTGCGGGCACGTCGCTCAAGGGCGAAATCCTGCCGACGACGAACCGCACGATGACGTTCCGCCTGACCGTGCGCGACAACGTGCCGGGCTTCGGCAGCACCAACAGTGCCGACATGACCGTGCAGTCCGTCGTGACCTCGGGACCGTTCAAGGTCAACACGCCGGGTACCGCCGTGAGCTGGGCCGGCAACAGCACGCAGACGGTGACCTGGGACGTGGCCGGTACGACAGCAGCGCCGATCTCGTGCGCCCAGGTCGGCATCGACGTCTCGACCGACGGCGGCCTGACCTACCCGCAGAACGCCGGCACGTTCCCGAACAACGGCAGCGCGAACATCACCGTGCCCAATGTCTCGACGACCCAGGCGCGCGTGCGCGTCTCCTGCGTCGGCAACATCTTCTTCAACATCTCGGCACCGAACTTCACGATCACGGCGGTGAGCGACGTGATCTTCGCGAACGATTTCGATCCCTGAGGAAGTCTCTGCGTGATGCCGGGAAAAAGCCGCCCGACGGGCGGCTTTTTCGTTACGGGAATGGGATCGCAAGAGCGCGGTGCAACAAACCCTTCCCCGGGACGTGACCGGCGATGTGCTTGGAGAGGCCCGCCAAAGGGGCGCACGGTCGCGACAGCGACCGCGCGATCGCGGCGCATCGGATGGTGAGGCCGCCGATCGTGCGATCGCGCTCGCCGGCCGTGTTACCGGCGCCGATTGACGCGCGCACCGCTCTCACGAAATGCTCTCCCGACCGCTTTCGCTACCGGAGACGAACGTGCTCGACCGCTGGTTCCAGCTGCGCGAAAACGGCAGCGACGTGCGTACCGAATGCCTCGCGGGTCTCGCGACCTTCCTCGCGATGGCCTACATCATGTTCGTCAATCCCGAGATCCTCGCCGCAGCCGGGATGCCGCGTGACGCGGTGTTCGTGGCCACGTGCGTGGCCGCGGCGATCGGGTCGGCCGTCATGGGGCTCTATGCGAACTATCCGATCGCGCTGGCGCCCGGCATGGGCCTCAATGCGTATTTCGCCTACAGCGTCGTGCTGGGCATGGGATTCAGCTGGCAGGCCGCGCTGGGTGCGGTATTCGTCTCCGGTTGCCTGTTCATCGCGGTCAGTCTGTTTCGCGTGCGCGAGTGGATCGTCGATGCGATCCCGCATTCGCTGAAGCTCGCGATCTCGGCCGGCATCGGCCTGTTTCTCGCGGTCATCGGATTCAAGAACGCCGGGCTCATCGCGGCGAATCCGGCGACCTTGATCGGGCTCGGCGATCTGCACGCGCCGAGTGTGCTGTATGCGGCGGCCGGACTGCTGCTCATCGTCGGGCTCGAAGCGCGCCGCGTGCGCGGTGGCATCATCATCGGCATTCTCGCGGTGACGCTGGCGGCCGTCGTGTTCGGGCATGCGCGGTTCTCGGGCGTGTTCGCGCTGCCGCCGTCGCCGATGCCGACCCTGCTGCAGCTCGACATCGCGGCCGCGATCGACGCCGGACTCGTGACCGTCGTGCTGACCTTCTTCCTCGTCGAGCTGTTCGATGCGACCGGCACCTTGATCGGCGTGAGTCATCGCGCGGGACTGCTCGACGCGCAGGGGCGCCTGCCGCGGCTGCGCCGCGCGCTGCTCGCCGATTCCAGTGCGATCGCCGCGGGCGCGGCGCTGGGTACCTCGTCGACGACGGCCTATATCGAAAGCGCGGCCGGTACGGCGGTCGGCGGGCGCACGGGACTGACCGCGGTCGTCGTCGCGCTGCTGTTCCTCGCCGCGCTGTTCCTGTCGCCGCTGGCCTCGACCGTGCCGCCGTTCGCGACCGCGCCGGCGTTGATCTACGTCGCGATCCTGATGGCGCGCGGCCTCGCAGAACTCGCCTGGGACGATCTCACCGAGACGGCGCCGGCGTTGATCTGCGCGCTCGCGATGCCGCTCACGTTCTCGATCGCGCACGGCATCGCGTTCGGTTTCATCGCCTACGCCGGCATCAAGCTGCTCGCCGGTCGCTGGCGCGAGATCCCGCCGGCCGTCGCCGTGATCGCGCTCGTGTTCGTCGCGAAGTTCGCGTGGATCTGACGACAGTGCGCAGGTTGGCGCTGAGCGCGGCGAAGCCCAGCATCGAGGTCTTTCCGCAACCAGGAACCCATGCCGGAGCGGTTTTCAAAAGTGCCCGGCTGCCGATCCCATCCCTGCGGCAAAACTCCTTCGTCCGGCGTTCCTCGCAACCGGAAAAACCTCGACGCTGGGCTTCGCCTGCGGTTCAGCCCGACCTGCGCGTCACCGCGATCCTCACGCCCCCGGCCCGAACTGCCCGCTGACCGGATCGGAGTCGGCCTGGGCGGAGCGCGGTGCGAACGGCGTCAGGGTCACGCGCGCGTAGAGCTCGTCGCGCAAGGTCAGCACCGGCACGCCGAAGATGATGGTGTCGCCGTCTTCGTCGAGGCGGTTCTGCGAGACCTGCTGGGTGAAGCTGCGCTTGATCGCGCCCGCGGCGGCCTTGATGAAGGTCGACGCGATGACAGCGCGATCGTCGTCGAAGATCGGATCGTCGCCGCGCAGCACGACTTTCTCCTCGAATACGGTGCCGGCGAGTTCCTCGCGCGGAGAAAAGCGCAGCACATAGCTGACGGTGACTTTGCGGCGCTTGTTGCTGACGATCGGGTCGATCTTCAGGACGACGTTGCTGATGGTGGCCATGGTGCAATTTCCTTTGCAGTGAGTTGTCCGGCGGTAACACGGCACCGGTGCCGCGGACGACGCCGTTCCGTGCGCGTCGCGCCGCGGATCCGGCCCATCCACGCATTGCGCGTGTTGTGGACAATGATGCGAAACGCACAAGACATCCGGCACTGCCGGGCGGCCCGCGTCGCTCCTGTCTTTCGACAGGGGCCGGCCGGCGGGGCCGGAACCGGTGCGGGAGGGCGAGCCGCTACAATGTGCGGATGATCGTCAACATCGCCGCCTACCATTTCGTCGTCATCGACGCGCCGCAGGCGCTGATCGACCGGCTGCAACCCCGCGCCGAAGCGCTCGACCTGCGCGGCACCGTGCTCGTCGCGCCCGAAGGCATCAACCTGTTCCTGGCCGGCAGCGAGGCCGGCATCGAGGCTTTCCTGGCCGAACTGCGCGTCGATCCGCGCTTCGCCGGCCTCGCGGTCAAGTACAGCCGCAGCGCGCAAGTCCCGTTCGCGCGGCTGAAATTCAAGGTCAAGCCCGAAATCATCAGTTTTCGCCGCGACCGTGCGGATCCGCTGCAGGGCCGCGCGCCCGCGGTCGCGCCGGCCGATCTCGCGCGCTGGATCGCCCAGGGCCGCGATGACGCGGGCCGGCGTCTCGTGCTGCTCGATACGCGCAATCGCGAGGAAGTCCGCTTCGGCAGCTTCGCCGGCGCGCTGACCCTGCCGATCGACCGCTTCACCGATTTGCCCGCCGCCATGGCCGAACAGGCGCCGGCGCTCGCGGATGCGGCTGTCGTGAGTTTCTGCACCGGCGGCATCCGCTGCGAAAAGGCCGCGCTGTGGCTGCGCGAAAACGGGCTGCCGCAGGTCCTGCAGCTCGACGGCGGCATCCTCGGGTATTTCGAGCAGGTCGGCGGGTTCGGCTACGACGGCCAGTGCTTCGTCTTCGACGAGCGCGTGGCGCTGGCGCCCGACCTGCGTCCGCTCGTCGATGCGCCAGTTCCGGACTGAATTCCGTTACGGATTGTGGCCACCACGGGCCACGACTAAAGTGCCGGTTCCGGGAACAGGGGAGATCGCAGGAAATGTCGCAACCACCGCCGCTGCCGTTCGCCAATCCGTACGCCGCGCCGTCGGCGCCCGTCGAGACGTGGGACAGGCGGGACGTCGTGCCGGCCGGTCGCGGCGCCCGCCTCGGTGCGGCCATTCTCGACAACATCCTGCTGTCGGGTCCGGCCATCGGCGCGGCGATCTTTATCCCGACGCTGGAAAAGAGCGGGAGCGAGGCCGGCATGATCGCCTTCGTGGCATTGTTCGTGACCGGATTCCTGGTCGTGCTCGGTTTCAACCTCTATTACCTGCACCGCGACGGCCAGACCCTCGCAAAGAAAGCCGTCGGCATCCGCATCCTGCGCAGCGATGCCAGCCGCTGCGAGCTGTGGCGCA
>CAMLSI010000443.1 GCA_946482585.1 uncultured Lysobacteraceae bacterium | reverse complement strand
CGGCTTGGGCGATGCGAGATCGGCGACGACGGCGTCGATCGCGTTGATCTGGTCCGGTGTTTCCTCGAACGGGAAGGTTGCGGAAAACTGCTCGAACGCGGTGTGGTCGATCGCGAGCGCCGTGCCCTGGCGCGCTTCGCGCTGCGCATAGATCGCGAGCAGTTCGGCCGCGACGTCGCGCACTTTCTCCGCCGCCTTGCGCTTGGCGCGGTCCCAGGCGTCGCCGCCGAGCGAGTGTAGCGGGGCGAGTTCGGGCGAAGTGCCGGAATAGCGCGAGACCAGATTGAGCTGTGCAACGGGTACGTAGAGCTTGTCGCCCTTGGCGTACTCGATCGCGAGGAATTCGTTCGCGCTGCCGCCGACGTCGAGCTTGATGAGGCCTTGATAGCGACCGACGCCGTGATCGACATGCACGATCGGCGAGCCGAGGCCGAGCTCGGTCAGGTCGCGGATGATGGTTTCGGGGTCGCGGGCGGCGCGCTTGCGGCGGCGCTGCTGCTGCACGCGTTCGCCGAGCAGTTCGCGCTCCGTCAGCACCGCGATCGCGGGTTCGGTCAGCGCGAAACCGGCCTGCAGCGGCGCAGCGGCGATCGCGAAGCGTGTGTCGCCTCGCGCGAACTCGGCCCACGACGCGAGCGTCTGTGGCCGCAGCCCGGCCGCCTGCAATTGCTCGATCAACGCTTCGCGCCGGCCCGCGGTCTCGGCCGCGATCAGCACGCGGCCGGGATAGGCCTCGAGGAAGCGCACGAGTTCATCGGCCGGCCGGTCGCCCTTGCGGTTGATCGGCAGACTCGGCGCCGGCTGCAGCCCGAGCGACTGCACGTGTTCGTTACTGCCGCGCGCGACGAGATCGACGCGCAGCTCACGGTTGAGCCGTTCGCGCAATTGTTCGGGCGAGAGATACAGCTCGGCCGGCGGCAGCACCGGGCGCTCGATGTCGTGCGCGCGCTGGTCGTAACGCTCCGCAGTCTGACGCCAGAACTGCTCGGCCGCGTCGAGCGCGCCATCGCCGAGCACGAACAGCGCGTCGGCCGAGAGATAGTCGAACAAGGTCGCCGTTTCGTTGAAAAACAGCGGCAGGTAGTAGTCGATACCAGCCGGCGTCGCACCTTCCTTGATGTCCTGATACAGCGGGCAGCGCCGTACATCGATCGGAAAGCGCTCGCGCAGGCGCGTGCGGAAGCTCTTGGCCGATTCGTCGGTCAGCGGAAATTCGCGCCCGGGCAGCAGGCGCACCGCGTCGACCTTGTGCAGCGAACGCTGCGTTTCCGCGTCGAAATTGCGGATCGACTCGATTTCCTCGTCGAACAACTCGATACGGTAGGGCTCGGCCGCGCCCATCGGAAAAATGTCGATGAGCGCGCCGCGTACGGCGAAATCGCCGGGCTCGAGCACCTGGGGCACGTGGCGGTAGCCAGCCGCTTCGAGACGGCGCTGCTCCGCGCCGAGGTCGAGCTTCTGTCCGACCTGCAGGGAGAGCCCCGTGCCGCCGATGTAGCTGCGCGGCGCGAGCCGCTGCATCAAGGTTGCGACCGGCACCACGAGCACGCCCTGCGGCACCGCAGGCAGGCGATACAGTGTGGCGATGCGCTGCGAGACGATTTCCGGGTGCGGCGCGAACAGGTCGTAGGGCAGGGTTTCCCAATCGGGAAAATGCAGCACTTCGGCGCCGTCGCCGGCGAACGTCGCGAGCTCGGTTTCGAGCGCGTGCGCCGTCTGCGTGTCGCGCGTCACTGCGACGACGAGCCCGGCATGGTGGCGTCCGGTCTGCTCGAGCACGAGCGCGAGACTCGATCCGGGCGGGTTCTCCCAGTAGCGGCGGACTTTGACGGATTTGGGCAGCGGCAGCTGGAGCAGGCTAGAGGTCATTGCGGTGCGGATGGGGGCCGCCGGCCAGAAGGGCCGGCAGCTGGACCGCATAGTCTAGCCGGTTGCCGCCGCGCGCGGCGGGGAGGGTCAGATCGCGAGGCGTACCCGCGTCAGCGAGGCGTCGTGGAACACGCTCTCGCGACGGAAGCCGAACTCGTCGCAGAGGTCGAGCATGGCGTGGTTCTCGGTCAGCACGTCGCCCCAGACTTCGCGGACGCCGCGCTCGCGGCACGAATCGATGACGCGGTTGAGCAGTTCGCTGCCGAAACCCTGTCCGGTGAAGCGGCGTTGCACGATCAGTGCGAACTCGGCGCTGTCGGTATTCGGGTCGACGTAGGCGCGCGCGACTCCGTAGATCTCGGGTTCGTTGCCGGTGCCCGGCGGATCGACCAGGACGAAGGCCAATTCCTGTTCGGGGTCGAGTCGGCACAGCCGCTGGGCCAGCTGATCGGGCAGTTCGGTCAGCGTATGCAGGAAGCGCATACGGACTTCGTCGGCATGAAGATGAGTGAAGCCGCGCTGCAGTGCAGCAACGTCGTCGGGGCGAATCGGCCGGATGCTGAGCCGCGTGCCGTCACGGCTGGTGAGGACGTCGCCGGCCGGGGAGGAGACGTCATTTGCGGCGTCGAAACGCAGACGCTCGGGCGGACGGCGAGAGCGGTGATTGCTCATGATGGCGGTACGTCGGGCGGAGGTTTTCATGCGACGCAACATGCATGAGCAGGATGGAGCAGGGTATCTAAAAACGCCGGCCGAGCCCGCTTGGAGCTGAAGCGGCGTTCAGTTGCCGAGTGCCGAGAGCTCGCGATTCAACAACGCCGGATCGCCGAGATTGAGTTCGATCAGGCGCTTGAGCTGGGCGAAGCTGTCGAGGTCGATCTTCTCCCAGCGGCACCCGAGGCGGTGCGGCATGATGTGGGCGATCGACACGCCCATGCTGATGATGACGCTGTTGTTGATGCGCAGATCCATGCGGTAGCCGCCGCCGATCTTGCCGCTCCAATCCACCGGTCGCTCGATGAGCACACCCTTGAGCGATACGTCGACGAGCTTGGTCTCCCACATCGCCGTGCCCGAATACAGGCGTACCGTGCCCTCGAAGTTGAAACGCTGGAAGCGGCGGCGCTCGGCGGCGGGGTCGGGCTTCATGGCTTGGGAAACGTCCTCAAGTCAATCGTATAAGTGCCGGCTGGCGGGAGGATTCTGCGCTCGCTGCCGAGTTGCCGGCAAGCTTCCTTTCGCGACCGTTCAGAGCCTACGCGACAACAGCAGTTCCAGCACGAACTTGCTGCCGAAGAAAGCGAGCAGGAGCACGGCCATGCCACTGAGCAGCAGGCGCACGGCACGGCGGCCGCGCCAGCCGTAGCGCCAGCGTCCGGCGAGCAGGGTGCCGAATACGATCCAGGCCACGATCGAGAGCAAAGTCTTGTGCACGAGGTGCTGCGCGAACAGGTTTTCGACGAACAGCACGCCGGACAGCAGGGTTGCCGTCAGCAGTACGAAACCGGCGGCGACGAGGCGGAACATCAGGCTTTCGGTCAGGGTCAGCGGCGGCAGCACGCGCAGCCAATGGCTCGCGATATCGCGGCTGCGCAGCGCGCGTTCCTGCGCGAGCAGCAACAGGGCGAGTACCGCGGAGACGCTGAGCAGCGCGTAACCGAGCAGTGCGACGATGACGTGCAGCTTGATCTGCCACTCCATCGCATTGGGCTGCGTCGGCGGTGCGATCCAGGTGTCGACGGCGAGCAGCAGCGCCGCGAGCGGGAACACGATGACGCCGAGCGCATCGACGGCGCGGGCGAAGTTCACGAGCAGCGTCGTGCCGGCGATCAGCATCGCGACGAAGCTCAGTGCGGCGAAAAAATGGAGATCCAGGCCGCCGCGATGAGCCACGAGCAGACAGGCGGCATGAGCGACCACGCCGATCGCGGCGACAGCGAGGCTGGCCGGGCGCGGCACGGCGGTTCCGCGCAATGCACGTGCGGCGACGAGCAGAGCGGCAGCGGCATAGGCGACGACTGCAACGGCAGCCAGAGCGGAGGTCAGCATTGCGCGAGTTTGGCACAGCGTCGGTTGCTCGCGTACGTCGGCCGGCGGCGCGCGGCTGGCCCGGCGCCGCCGCTCGCGGGCACGCTGCTATAATCGCCGCCCTTTTGTTCTGCATCGAAGCCGCACATGTTCGAGTCCCTGAGCCAGCGCCTGTCCTCCACCATCGAGCGCCTGCGCGGCCGCGCCCGCCTGACCGAGGAAAATATCCGCGAGTCGCTGCGCGAGGTGCGTATCGCACTGCTCGAGGCGGACGTTGCGCTGCCGGTGGTCCAGGCTCTGATCGAGCGTGTCAAGGTGCGCGCGGTCGGTCAGGACGTCCTCAAGAGCCTGACCCCGGGCCAGGCCCTGGTC
>CAMLSI010000442.1 GCA_946482585.1 uncultured Lysobacteraceae bacterium | reverse complement strand
CGGCCGGTGCCGGGCTCGAAGCCCTTGGTCGCCCAGGCCAGGCCGCGGAAGCGCGACGGCAGCCGAGCCAGCATTTCGAGGAGTTCGCGGAAAGCGTGGCTCGGCGTGACGACGAGCACCCAATCCGCATCGACGACACTCGCGGCGAGATCGGCGCTGTAGTGCAGTGTCGGCGGCAGCGCACTCTGCGGCAGATAGCGCGCGTTGCGTCCGGTTTCGGCCATGGCCTGCATTGCCGCGGCATCGCGCCCCCACAACGTGGTGTGGACGCCATGCCGTGCCAGCAGACTCGCCAGTGCCGTGCCCCAGGAGCCGGCACCCAGGACGGCGACCCGGGGTTGTGCAGTCATGCGATCAGGCGTTCAACGCGGGAGCCGCGGCGCCTTCCGCGCGACGCGCGACCGCTTCGGCGTAGAGCGCGTCGAAGTTGATCGGCTGCAGGAAGAACGGGGGGAAACCGCCGCCCTGCACCATGTCGGACACGGCCTGGCGGGCATACGGGAACAGTACGTTCGGGCAGTAGCTGCCGAGCACCGCATCGCGGTTGGCGTCGTCGAAACCCGCGACGCCGAAGATGCCGGCCTGCTGCACTTCGCAGAGGTAGGCAGTCTTTTCGCCGAGCTTGCAGGTCACGGTGACGCTGAGCACGACTTCGAACACGTCCTGCGCGAGCGCATTGACCTGCTGGCCGAGCTGCAGCTGGATCTGCGGCTGGCCCTGCTCCTGGAAGATATGCGGAGCGGCCGGCGCTTCGAACGAGGAATCCTTGATGTAGATCTTCTGGACGGACAGCTGCGCCTGGGCGGCAGCCTGGCCGTTGGCGGTGGTATCGGACATGTCGACTCCGTTTGAAGGATGTGTATGGTTCAAAAGGAGCGGGAGTATCCCATAACTCGGTATCGGCCGGTCAGCGCCGTGGCCGGACCGTTGCGGCTGCGGCCGCTTGCCGCACGCGGCCCACCCTGCTATAAAGCGCGGCTCGCTTTGCGGCGCCCGATCTTCCGGGCCAGGAAATCCGGCACGCGTTCCGGATCTTTCGCGCAGTCGTACTGACGCAGGCGCCTTCCAGCTACGCGTGGCACGTGATCGTGCCGCTGGGCCGATCCCGCCCTGGCCAAGGGCGGCACAACCGACATGATGAGGTACGTATGGCCCGTAAATGCCAAGTTACCGGCAAGGGTGCGCTGAGCGGCAACAACGTCTCGCACGCCAACAACAAGACCCGCCGCCGCTGGCTGCCGAACCTGCACGAGCGCCGCTTCTGGGTGCCGAGCGAGAACCGCTGGATCAAGCTGCGCCTTTCCAACCACGCCCTGCGTACCATCGACAAGAAAGGTATCGAGGTCGTCGTCGCCGAGCTCCGCGCTCGTGGCGAGAAGATCTGAGGAGACTGAACCATGGCATCCAAGCGTGACAAGATCCGCCTGATCTCCACCGCCGGCACCGGCCACTTCTATACCACCGACAAGAACAAGAAGAACACGCCGGACAAGATGGAGATCAAGAAATACGATCCCGTCGTGCGCAAGCACGTGGCGTACAAAGAAGCGAAGATCAAGTAATCCCGCCGCACCTCGAGAACCCGCCCTACGGCGGGTTCTTTTTTTTTTGCCTGCGATCCGCGCGCTCACGGCCTGACCGGCGCGAGATCCTGCTGATACGGCGGCGAGAACCAGAACGGGATGCGGAAATCGGCCGGACGCGCGCCCGCCGCATTCCGACGCACCCGCAGCACGTGCGCGCCCGGTGCGAGTCCGGCCAGACTCAGATAACCCTGCAGGCCGCGCTGCTCGAGGTCGCGCCGCTCGGCCGACACGAATGCCGCGAGGTCGACCGGCCGCGCATCGAGGCTGACTTCCCACAACCGCGTCAGGCACGCACGGCGCAGGGCAGGGCCATCCGCTTGCGGGCACAGCGCACGCAGCGCGGCGTTGTCGCTATCGGGAACGTAGGGCAGGAACAGCCGCAGGTGGCCGTCGGCAATCATGTCCGACGGAATCAGCGGCACGCGCGCGAGCACGTCGCGCTCGCCGCGCAGGTTTTCGTAGTGCGCGCTGCGCAGCCCCTCATCGGCATCGGCGTCGCCGAAATACGCATAGCTCGAGACGAGCGCGAACTCGCGCACAGCGCGTTGCTGGAAACTGGCGAAGACCGCGCTCGATACGATGAGCAGCAGGAACATCACCGTGAACGCGCCCCGCGGCAGGTTGCTTTCGAGCGACAACTGCACCGGCAGGACGAGGCGCTGCGGAAACAGTACGCCCTGCACCCGCACGAGCCCTTCGACGAGTCCGCGGCGCCAGGGTGCCGCGGGGTGCGGCCGCCGGCGTGCGAGCCATGCGCTGTCGAGCGCCAGTGCCGGCAGGACAATGAGCAGCGTCGCTGCACTGAACACATACGTGCCGATGTTGCCGCCGATCTCGACTTCGCGGCCCGACAGCGCCGAAAACCCCATGACGAGCAATGTGAGCACGACGAGCAGCACACCGATCCAGAACACGGACAACGCCACGAGGCTGACCAGCGCGAATACGATCGATGCGACGCGATCCGCCGCGTCGATCGCCCTGTCGAGATCGACAACCGTGCGCCGGTGGTAGTCGCGCGTGATCGGGCCGATGCTGCGGATCGCATCCCAGCGGATGCCGGCCGGAAACGCGGCCTTGAGCCCGATCAGGCCGACCCAGTAGGCACGCACGGCCAGATGCAGCAGGAAAGCACCGGCGAGCGTCATGCTCAAGCCGCTCGCGAGCTGGAACGCGAGCGACAGCAGCAGGTGGCGCTGGCCCTCAGCATGCAGCTCGACCTGGACCCACCGATCGAACAGCCAGCCCGGCAAGGCGAGCAGCGCGAGCAAACTGATACCGGAGATGATGAGTTCGAGTTCGTCGGTGCGCTCGCGCAGGCTCTCGAACGCGACGCGCCGGTCCTTTGCGGCCAGCGATTCGGTCGATTCGACGGACTCTGGATTCACGCCACGCTCCCACTCGCAAACGCGGGAGTGTAGCGGCAGAAGCGGCATCGGCTGCGCCGGTCGAGCATCGGCGCCGCCGCGCGGCGCCGATGCCCGGCCATCATTCGCCCTGGGTCTTGGCCTGGCAACCGACGAGATCTTCGTCGTCGATGACCCAGGCGTTGTTGCTCGCGCAGATGCCGACGTCTTCGACGATGCACTCGTCGCCGTCTTCGTCGACGAGACGCACGTCATAGGCGCGGCAGGGCACGCCGGTCAGGGTGAAGGTATCGCCCGTATTGACGGTGTGATTGCCGAGCTGATCTTCGCCCCATTCACGCTCCTCCGTCGGCGACAGGAAGAGGTGATGGATCGCCCAGGCGGATTTGTTCGTGATGACGATCTTCGAGTCGGACGAGCCCGCAGCCGTACTGGACAGGGCGACAACGCCGGCAAGCGCCAGCAGCAAACCGGAAACTTTGTTCACGCGATTCCCCTCATTGCGCGACATGCGCCGACGGATTTTGTGACGTGCGTCACCGGCCGTGCAATACGACAACGTGAAAAGGAAGCACCTGAACGACGGAGGCGCCCCAGGGGCGCCTTCGTTGCAGTGCAGCGGCGGTCATCGCGTCAGTGCGCGGCGACCAGCGAATAGCCTTTGAGCCGCGACGCGAATTCCTGCAGTGCGCGAATGCCGCTCGCTTCGGCTTCCCGGCACCACTGCTTCAGGCCTTCGAGCATGGCTTCGCCGTTGCGGCTTTCCATGAGCTCGTGCAGCCGGCCGCGGTATTCCATCACGGTGGCCATGGTCGGACGCTGGCTGACCCACTGACCGAGACGGTCACGCGCTTCGCTGTCGAGCCAGCGGCCGCCGCTCGCGAGCGACTTGCGCAGGCGGCGCGGCAAATCCTTGAGATTGTTGCCGGCCTGCTCCGCTTCCTCGCGCAAGGTCGGCAGGGTCACGCCGCCGAAGTAATCGGTCATGACCTGGAACTTGTGCGCAATGAGCGCCTTGATGGTGTCGCCGTCGGGCAGGTTCATGTTCGGACGCACGTCGAGCGTCGGCGCGACGCGGAGCACCTTGGCGAGGCGGAAGAATTCGAACGACTTGATCGCCATCCAGCCGATGTCGAGCTCCCACTTGCGCAGCGCGAACTTCGACGAGCTCGGGAACGCGTGATGATTGTTGTGCAGCTCTTCGCCGCCGATGATCAGGCCCCACGGGGTCAGGTTCGTCGCGGTGTCGTTGCTCTCGAAGTTCCGGTAGCCCCACCAGTGGCCGAGGCCGTTGACGACGCCGGCGGCCCAGAACGGGATCCA
>CAMLSI010000441.1 GCA_946482585.1 uncultured Lysobacteraceae bacterium | reverse complement strand
GACGGCCTCGCCGTCCTCGGTCTGGATCTGCCGGACGCGGTGCGCACGCAGCTGATCGCCTACGTCGAGTTGCTGGCGCGCTGGAACGCGACCTACAACCTGACCGCGGTGCGCGACGCCGGCGACATGGTCGCGCGCCATCTGCTCGATTCGCTGTCGATCGTGCCTTACGTAACCGGCGCGACGCTTGCGGATCTCGGCACGGGGCCGGGCTTGCCGGGAATACCGCTCGCGCTCGTGGCGCCGGAACGCCAGGTCACGCTGGTCGACTCCAACGGCAAGAAGGCCCGCTTCCTGCGTGAAGCGGTGCGTGTGCTGAAGCTCGCCAACGTCCGTGTCATCGAGGGCCGCGTACAGGACGTACCGGGACAATTCGATTGCATCACCGCCCGTGCGTTTGCCACGCTTGCCGACATGCTGAACTGGGCCGGCGGATTGCTGGCCGAGGGCGGCAGCTGGCTGGCCATGAAAGGCAAGCTCGCGGACGAGGAGATCGCGGCGCTGCCGGCCGGATTCCGCATCGAACGGATCATCGCGCTGGAGGTGCCGGCCACGGTCGGCGAACGCCATCTCATCGTTGTACGCAGGGCTTGAATAACCGGTTTCCCCCATGACGCGCATCATCGCCATCACCAATCAGAAAGGCGGAGTCGGCAAGACGACGACCGCGGTCAATCTCGCGGCGGCGCTGGCCGAAACGCGACGCAGGATCCTGCTCGTCGACCTCGATCCGCAGGGCAATGCGACCATGGCCGCCGGCGTCGACAAGCGCTCGGCCAAGCCCAACGGCTATGAGGTGCTGCTCGACGAAGTACCGATCGAACGCGCCATCGTGACCACCGAGGCCGGTTTCGACCTGCTGCCGGGCAGCTCCGACCTGACCGCCGCCGAGCTCAAGCTCATGGATGCGCTGGCGCGCGAGAGCCGGCTCAAGGAACAACTGGCCAAGCTCGGCGACGTCTACCACACGATCCTGATCGACTGCCCGCCGACGCTGCATCTGCTCACGATCAACGCACTGAGCGCCGCGCACGGCGTGCTGATTCCGGTGCAATGCGAATACTTCGCGCTCGAAGGTCTGGCGAGCCTGCGCGAAACGATCGAAGCCGTGCGGCGGCGCCTGAATCCGCGGCTCGAGATCGACGGGCTGCTGCGCACCATGTACGACGTGCGCAACAACCTCGCGAACGAAGTCTCGGCCCAGCTCACCAAGCATTTCGGCGACAAGGTGCTGCGCTCGATCATTCCGCGCAACATTCGTCTCGCCGAGGCACCGAGTCACGGCAAACCCATCAATCTCTACGATCGCGAATCGCGCGGCGCCATCGCGTATCTCGGCCTGGCCGGCGAGATGCTGCGGCTGGAACGCGGCGCCGCCGCGGCTGCTGCAGCGCATTCGAACTGAGGAACATCATGTCGGCAGCGAAGAAACGGGGACTCGGCCGCGGCCTGGATGCGCTGCTCGGCAGTCTCGAACCGGAATCGACCGAAGCGCCGGAAAGCGCGGCGAACGAGCTGCGCCAGATCGCCGTCGGGAAGATCTTTCCGGGCAAGTACCAGCCGCGGCAGACGATCGATCCCGAAAAGCTCGAAGAGCTCGCCGCGTCGATCAAGGCGCAGGGCGTCATCGAGCCGATCGTCGTGCGTGCGGCCGGCGATCGTTTCGAGCTGATCGCAGGCGAGCGCCGCTGGCGGGCGACCCAGCTCGCGGGCCTCGGGGAGATTCCGGCGCTCGTGCGCGACGTCGACGATCGCACCGTCGTCGCGATCGCGCTGATCGAGAACATCCAGCGCGAAGAATTGACCCCGCTCGAAGAATCGCAGGCGCTCAAGCGACTCATCGACGAATTCGACCTGACCCATCAGCAGGTCGCCGATGCAGTCGGCCGTTCGCGCGCGGCGGTCTCGAATCTGCTGCGGCTCATGGAGCTGCCGGCAGAGATCAAGCAACTGCTCGAACAGAAGAAGCTCGACATGGGGCATGCGCGCGCGCTGCTGACCTTGCCCGAGTCGCTCGCGATCGGTCTCGCGCGCCAGGCCGCCGAGCACGGCTGGTCGGTGCGCGAACTCGAGGACGCCGCCCGCGCGGCGCAGAGCGAGCCGCGTGTCGCCGCCGCCAAGCCGGCCGCGCCGGCCCGCGATCCCAATGTCGAATCGCTCGAGCGCGATCTGTCCGAACGCATCGGCGCGCGTGTCGCGATCACGCACAGCCGCAACGGCCGCGGCAAGCTGACGATCCGCTACCACAGCCTCGAAGAGCTCGACGGCATACTCGCGCGCATCAAGTGAGGCATCGCCGCGGTTTTCGTGAAAGCGAATTTGCGCAACGAGGGTCTGTATGCGCGTGAGCAGCCGACAACGCCAATTCGACGCCCTCGTGCGCGCGCACAACGGCGATCTCTACCGCTACGCCTATTGGCTCTGCGGGGACTCGGCGCTGGCGCAGGACCTCGCGCAGGAAACCTTTCTGCGTGCCTGGCGTTCGCTGGATGCGCTGCGCGAAACGGATGCGGCCAAGGCCTGGCTCATCACGATCCTGCGTCGCGAGCACGCGCGTCTCTACGAACGCAAGAGCTTCGACACGACTGACATCGGCGAACTGGAACTGGACGACCGCGATTCGCTCACCCCCGAACAACTGGGCGAGGATTCCATCGTGCGTGCGGCCATGTTGCAGCTCGAACCCAAATACCGCGAACCGTTGTTGCTGCAGGTCCTCGGCGGCTTCTCGTGCGAGGAGATCGCGCGCGAACTCGGTCTCGGCGCCGCGGCCGTCATGACCCAACTGTTCCGCGCGCGGCAGAAGCTCAAGAGCCTGCTCGGGGCGGAACGCGGCGAGGCCAGCGCATGAACTGCCTCGAATACCGTCGCCAGCTCGGTTCGGATCCGCGACACGAAAGCGTGGAGATGCAGGAACACCGGCGTGCCTGCGCAGGCTGTTCGGCGCATCACGCGCGCGCACTCGGCTTCGAGCTGGCGCTCAAGCGTTCGCTGGCCCTCCCGGTGCCCGACGGCCTCGCCGAACGCATCCTGCTGATGCAGACCACGAGCGAACGCGGCCTGCGTTCGCGCCGCCGCCGCCGCTGGGGCTGGATGGCCGCCGCGGCGGCCGTGTTCGCCGCCGTCGGTCTCGTTGCCTATCAGCTCTCGCTGTTCTCTCCGCTGCCGCGGCAACTCGTCGTCCATCTGCAGCACGAGCCCGAAGCGCTGCTCACGCATACGCCGTTGCCGGCGGCGGAGATCGAAGAGCGCTTCCGCCAGCGCGGCGTGCGTCTCGTCTCCGCGCCGCCGGCCGGTGTGAGCTACGCGCAACCGTGCCCGGTCGGCATGATCGGTTCGGTGCACATGGTCATGCCCGAGGAAGAAGGCCCGGTCACGGTGTTCTTTCTCGCGCGCCACAAGGAACGCCGCGGCGACTATGTCGACGAAGGCATGCACGTGCGCGCGGTTCCGATGGCCGAGGGTACGCTCGCGCTCGTCGCGACCGATGCGCGTCACTTCGATACGCTGGAAGCGAGCTGGCGACGCAGCCTCGAAGGCTCCTCGGCCGCGGCCGTCGGCGCACCTTGACGCAGCCGGCGGACCCGGCACGAGGGCCACGCCGCCGCGCACGTCCGCCGGGGACCGGCCCTGTGGCCGTTTGCCGCGTTTGGGCTTGAGCCGTGCTCCGGCGATAATGCGCGCCGCAATCCGTTCCGGACTCCCGCAATGCCTCAGCTCTCCGTCGTCGTGCCGGTGTTCAACGAGCGCGACAATGTAAAACCGCTCATCGACGAAATCGTCGCCGCGCTGCGCGGGCGCCACGATTTCGAGATCGTCTATGTCGATGATTGCAGCAAGGACGACAGCCTCGCCGTGCTGCAGGGCCTTAGATCGCAGGTGCCGGAGCTTCGTATCATTCGCCACCTTTCCCAGAGTGGACAAAGTACGGCGGTCCGCAACGGCGTCAAGGCGGCGCGCGGCAGCTGGATCGCGACGCTCGACGGCGACGGCCAGAACGATCCGGCCGATATCCCGAAGCTGCTCGCCGCGCGCGATGCCGGAGCGGCGGACGTGAAGCTCTACGCCGGCTGGCGCGTGAACCGGCAGGACACCGGCAGCAAGCGCTGGGCCTCGAAGATCGCCAATGCGATCCGCTCGCGACTGTTGCGCGACGCCACGCCGGACACCGGCTGCGGCATCAAGCTGTTCGAGCGCGACGCGTTTCTCGAACTGCCCTACTTCAATCACATGCACCGCTATCTGCCCGCGCTGATGCAGCGTTCGGGCTGGAAGACGGTCAGC
>CAMLSI010000440.1 GCA_946482585.1 uncultured Lysobacteraceae bacterium | reverse complement strand
ATCGGCGCCCCGATTCACCGACCGGAGTGCGTTTCATGAAGAATCGTCTTGCCGTCGCCCTGGCGCTCGCGCTGGGCCTTGCGGCGCCGCTCTATGCCGCCGACAAGGCGGCGCCCGCCGCCTCGACTGCCGCGAAAGCCGACATGGCCAACAATCCCTTCGCCAAGCCCAGTACGCTGCCGTTCCAGTACCCGGCGTTCGACAAGATCAAGAACGAGCACTTCGTGCCCGCGTTCGAGGCCGGCATGACCGAACACCGCGCCGAGATCGATGCGATCGCCGACGCCAAGGACGCAGCGACCTTCGACAACACCATCGTCGCGATGGAGAAGTCGGGCCAGCTGCTCAATCGCGCGACGACCGTGTTCTTCAACCTCTCCGGCGCGAACACCAACGACGACATCGAGAAGATCCAGAGCGAGATGGCGCCGAAGCTGTCCGCGCACCAGGACGCGATCGCGCTGAATCCCAAGCTGTTCGCGCGCGTCGAAGCGCTCTACACCAAGCGAGACTCGCTGGGCCTCGACGCCGAAGGCAAGCGCCTCGTCGAGCGCTACTACACCGATTTCGTCCGTGCCGGCGCCAAGCTCAACGAAGCCGACAAGGCCAAGCTCAAAGGCATGAACGCGGAACTGGCCACGCTGCAGACGCAGTTCAGCCAGAACATGCTCAAGGAAAACAACGCCTCGGCCGTCATCGTCGACAGCAAGGACGAGCTCAAGGGCATGTCCGACGAGGCGATCGCCGCGGCCGCCGAAGCGGCCAAGCAGCGCAAGCTCGACGGCAAGTACGTGATCGCGCTGCAGAACACGTCCGGCCAGCCGGCGCTCGCGCAGCTGCAGAACCGCGCGCTGCGCGAACGCCTGCAGAAGGCGTCGGTGAACCGCGCCAGCCACGGCGGCGAGTTCGACAACCGCGCCATCGTCGCGAAGGTCGCGAAGATCCGCGCCGAACGCGCCGCGCTGCTCGGCTACGAGAACCACGCCGCCTACACGCTCGAGGACGAAACCGCGAAGACGGTCAAGGCCGTCAACGACCGCCTCGCCCAGCTCGCACCGGCGGCAGTCGCCAACGCGAAAAAAGAAGCCGCGGACCTGCAGGCCATGATCGACAAGGAAAAGGGCGGCTTCCAGCTCGCGCCCTGGGACTGGTCGTACTACGCCGAGAAGGTCCGCGCGGAAAAGTACAGCTTTGACGAAAGCCAGCTGCGCCCGTACTTCGAGCTCGACAACGTGCTCAAGAACGGCGTGTTCTTCGCCGCGAACAAGCTCTACGGCCTGAACTTCAAGGAACGCAATGACCTGCCGGTCTACAACCCGGACGTGCGCGTGTTCGACGTGACCGACGCCGACGGCAAGCAGCTCGCGATCTTCCTCGTCGACTGGTACGCGCGCGACAACAAGCGCGGCGGCGCCTGGATGAACGAATACGTCTCGCAGAGCGGCCTGTTCGGCACGCATCCGGTCGTGGCCAATCACCTCAACATTCCGAAGCCGCCCAAGGGCGAGCCGACCCTGATGACCTTCGACGAGGTCAACACCGCGTTCCACGAGTTCGGCCACGCGCTGCACGGCATGTTCTCGAACGTGAAGTACCCGCGCTTCTCCGGCACGAGCGTGCCGCGCGACTTCGTGGAATACCCGTCGCAGGTCAACGAAATGTGGATGACCTGGCCGGAAGTGCTGAAGAACTACGCCAAGCACTACAAGACCGGTGAACCGATTCCGCAGGAACTCGTCGACAAGGTCACCGCTGCGCAGAAGTTCAACCAGGGCTTTGCGACGACGGAATACCTCGGTGCTGCACTGCTCGACCAGTCCTGGCACCAGATCAAGGCCGGACAGGCGCCCGAAGCCGCGGGCGTGCTCGACTTCGAAGCCGCCGCGCTGAAGAAGGCCGGCGTCGATTTCGCGCCGGTGCCGCCGCGTTATCGCAGCTCGTACTTCTCGCACATCATGGGCGGCTACGCCGCGGGCTATTACGCCTACATCTGGAGCGAAGTGCTCGACGCCGACAGCGTGGAGTGGTTCAAGGAGAACGGCGGGCTGAGCCGCAAGAACGGCGACCATTTCCGCCAGACCCTGCTCTCCCGCGGCGGCAGCATCGATGCGATGCAGCTGTTCAAGGACTTCCGCGGCCGCGACCCGGACGTCAAGCCGCTGCTAGAGCGTCGCGGCCTGACCGCGAAGTAATCCTCGCCGGCAATCGCCCGAGAAGAGGCCGCCCGGATTCGTCCGGGCGGCTTTCTTTTTCGGGTTCCGCAAGATTTCCGCGACGCCGGATGGCGTCGTGCGGCGGTTGCCTCAGACGTCCCTGCGAACGGGCGATATGCGATACGGCATCTTGTCGGCGTTCAGCAGACGCTCGATGCGCATGAACACTTCGGCGCGCGAGAACGGCTTCTTCATGAAGTCATCGGCACCGATGCGCTGCGCATAGAACTGCTCGGTCGCCTGCTCGTTGCCGCTGATCATGATGATGGGGATGTCTTTCGTGCGCACGTCACGGCGCAGCTGGCGCAGCGCGGCGAAACCATTCATGCCGGGCAGCACGATGTCGAGAAAGATCAGGTCCGGCGCTTCGGCCTGGGCCAGGCGTATGCCTTCCTCGGCGTCACCGGCCTCGAGCGTCACGTACCCGTTCTGCTGCAGCAGCTTGCGCAGCAGGGCCACGATGGTCGGCGAATCGTCGACGATGAGTACGCGAGTGCCCTCGCGCGCGTTGATGCGCGGCTTGTCGCGCCGCTCGGCCGCGGCGGGCTGCCCGCCGAAAATACGCTGCAGAAACGCCAACAGGCCCACGTGCTCTCCCCGGAAAACCCCTGCCCCGCGCGGAAGTGTCGGGCTTGGCGCCGGAAGGGTCAAACGCTGCGTGCGTCGCGGTGCGGCAAAGGCTGTGCTTGCGGGGCGCGGAAGCTGCCGCGAAGCGTCGCCGAAACGGCACACGATGATGGAGCCGGCATCCGACGGCCTGCACCGGATCGCGCGTGTATCGTCCGGGCGGCGCGCGAACGCGCGTTTGAAGCCCTCGCTACGAACGGCAGCGGCTGTGCAACCGCGACCGACGGCAGCACGCGCGACGTGCCGGGCGTCGGCCGCCGCGATTCAGTGCAGCAGACGACCGATGAGCTGCGGCTCCAGCAGCGCCATGAACAGCAGACCGAAGCCCGCACCCCAGAGATGCGCGCTGTGGTTGATGTTGTCGCTGGACTGGCGGTCCATGTACCAGGTGTAGGCGAGATACAGGACACCGAACACCAGCGCCGGCATCGGGATCACGAAGACGTAGATCGTCGCGCCCGGCTGCAGCAGCACGAACGCGAACAGCACCGCCGACACCGCGCCCGATGCGCCGAGACTGTAGTAGTTCGGATCGCTCTGGTGCTTGAGATAGCTGGGCAATATCGACACCACGAGGCCGCCGAGATACAGCAGCGGCAGTCCGACCGGGCCGGTCCGCAACGTCAGGTAGGCTTCGATGTAACGCCCGGCGAAGAACAGCGTGAACATGTTGAAGAACAGGTGCATGCCGTCCGCATGGATCAACCCATAGGTGAGCAGGCGCCAGTATTCGTTGTGGCGCCGCACCGCGGGCGGCCAGAGGATGAGTTGCTGCTTGAGACGCGGATTGTTGAACGCGAGCAGCGAGACCAGCGTGGTCAGGCCGATCACGACGAGAGTGACGATCATGCGAAAGCGGCTCCGGCGGCGTGGCCGTCCATGCTAACAGCCGGTCGCGGCACGTCGCACCGGGACCGGCGCGATTTCATCCGCGCGGCTTGAACAGCGCCGCGTCGAGGATCGACCAGAGATGGATGATCCAGCCGAGGAAGATGACCCACAGCACCGCCGCGAGCACGAACTGCACGACAGCCATGAGCAGGCGCCCCTGTACGAGCTGTCCGAGTCCCGGAATGAAGAAGCTGCAGATCGCGGCGATCACGTTGCCGGCGGAACCCTGGCCATTGCTCATCGAAGCGTCGTCCTGCGGAAGTCATGCGGTCAGGTCGCAGATGTTGTCCTTACGCCCGCATTTCAAGCCTCACGGTTGCTTTCGCGCGTGACGGGTACTAGCCTGCGCCACCACTTCGAAGGCTGCTGCGCCGCAACCGGGAGATGTCCGTGAAACCAGTTCGTTCCGCACTTGCGTTGGCCCTGATTCTCGGTCTTGGCGCCGGCGTGTCGCCCGCCGCTCTCGCCCAGTCCGCCGACGCGGCCGCGGCCGATCGTTTCGTCGCCGGCATCAACCAGGAAATCCGCGACAACTACGTCGAGATCACTGCCGCGCAGTGGGTCGCCGAGACC
>CAMLSI010000439.1 GCA_946482585.1 uncultured Lysobacteraceae bacterium | reverse complement strand
CGAAGCTCATGACCGCGAACGTGCCGAGCAGCGACAGCGGCACGGCCACGCCCGGAATCACCGTGGCCCAGAGCCGGCGCAGGAACACGAAGATCACGGCGACGACGAGGATCACGGTGAGGATCAGCGTGAACTCCACGTCGTGCACCGAGGCGCGGATCGTCACGGTGCGATCGGCGAACACCGCGAGATCGACGCCGGCGGGCAGCACCGCGCGCAGCTGCGGCAGGATCGCCGTGACCTGTTCGACCGTGCTCACGATGTTCGCGCCGGGCTGCCGGCGTATGTCGAGCAGCACCGCCGGCGTGCCGTTGGCCCAGGCCGAGACCTGGTCGTTCTCCACACCGTCGATGACCTGCGCCACGTCCTTGAGCCGGATCGCGGCGCTGTCGCGCCAGCTGATGATCGCGTCGCGGTAGGCCGCCGCATCGCGCAGCTGATCGTTGGTGCCGATGCTGAAAGACTGCACGGCGCCGTTGAGCGAGCCTTTCGGCGCATTGACGTTGAGCTGCGTCAGCGCGCTGCGCACGTCTTCGAGCGTGAGCCCGAGATTCGCGAGCTGTCCCGGATTCACCTGCACGCGCACGGCCGGACGCACGTTGCCGGCGATGCTCACGAGGCCGACGCCGCTGACCTGGGACAGCTTCTGCGCAAGGATGCTGTCGGCATAGTCGTTGACGTCGCGCAGCGGCAGCGTCTGCGACGACAGCATCAAGGTCATGATCGGCGCGTCGGCCGGATTGACCTTGTTGTAGACCGGCGGATACGGCAGTCCTGTCGGCAAGGTGCCGCGCGCGGCATTGATGGCGGCCTGCACGTCCTGCGCCGCGGCATCGATGTCGCGATCTACGTGGAACTGCAGGTTGATCGTCGACAGTCCGGCCGAACTGTCCGAGGTCATCAGGGTCAGCCCGGAGATCTGGCCGAGCTGACGCTCGAGCGGCGTCGTCACGAGTGCCGCGATCGTGCTCGGGCTCGCGCCCGGGTAGTACGTGGTCACCTGCAGATTCGGCGCATCGATGTCGGGCAGCGCCGACACCGGCAGCTGGCGATAGCCGAGCAGGCCGAGCAGCACCAGCGCCAGCATCAGCAGCGAGGTCGCGATGGGCCGGCGGATGAAAATCGTGGAGAAGGACATAAGGCTAGTGGTCGCCGGATTCGTGCGGAGCGGGACCGCAGCCGTGCCCGGCGAAGCCGGGGCACGGTGGGCGGGCGTGCGACGGGGCGTGTCGCATGGCCGGGCTCAGCCGCCGCGGCGACGGCGCGGCGTGTCGCCGGCCGGCTTCTCGCCGCCGGCCGGTGCCGCAGGCGGCGGAGTCTCGCCGGGCGCGAGCGCGAGGACCTTCGCGCCGGGTTTGAGGCGGAACTGGCCTTCGCTGACGATCTTGTCGCCGGCCTTCACGCCGTCGAGCACGACGGTCCTGCCGCCGGGCGCTTCGGCGCCGGCCTTGACCGGCTGCAGCGCCACGCTCGCGTCGTCCTTGACGACATAGACATAGCTGCCGTCGGGGCCGCGCTGCAGCGCCTGCGTCGGCACCGTGACGGCGTCGGCGAGCGCGCCGACTTCGAGCCGCACATTGACGAACTGGCCGGGCCACAGCGTGTTGTCCGCGTTCGTGAATTCGGCCTTGAGCTTGAACGTGCCCGTGGTCGCGTCGATCTGGTTGTCGATGACGCCGAGCGTGCCTTCGGCGACCACGCGATTGTCGCTGCGGTCGCGCGCGGTGACCTTCAGCGAAGGCCCGGCGGCGCGCACGCGTTCGAGCTGCTGCTCCGGCAGCGTGAACAGCACGTTGATCGGGTGCACCTGCGTCAGGACGACGATGGCGTCGCTCTGGCTACCCTGCACGAGATTGCCGACGTCGACCTGGCGAATGCCGGCGAGGCCGGAGATGGGCGCACGGATGACGGTGTAGCCGAGCTGCACGCGCGCGTTCGCAATCGCGGCTTCGTCGGACGCCACCAGCGCCTCGAGCTGGCGCACGGTGTGGCGCTGGTTCTCGAGATCCTGCGCCGCGACGAAGTTCTTCTGGATCAGGTCTTCGTAGCGCTTGAGCGTGGAGCGCGCGCCGCCGAGCTGGGCTTCGTCCTGCTTTTTCTTGGCGACTGCCTGGTCGAGCTGGGCCTGATAGCTGCGTGCGTCGATGCGTGCGATCACGTCGTCCTTCGCGATCTCCTCGCCTTCCTTGAACAGGATGGCCTCGATCTGGCCGCCGACCTGCGGCCGCACGCTGACCGTGTTCAGCGCCTGCACGGTACCGAGCGCGTCGAGATTCAGCGGCACGTTTTCGACCGTCGCGACGACCGCCGTGACCGGAATCGGCGCGTCGGCGTCATTGCCGCCGCGGCGTTGCGATGCGCCGGTATTGCTGAAGGCGCGGTAGCCGATCAGCCCGACGAGGGCGACGACGATTGCCAGAGCGATGGTCTTGCCACGCGACATGCCTGCTTCCTTGGTGATGGCGTCGCGCAAACCGCCGGCGCGAACGGCCCCGGTCGCTCAACGAGCGAGCGGACGCGGCGTTGACCGGCTGGGGAAGAAATTTTTCCGCGCGGCGCGGTGCCGACGGGGGCATCGGTCCGACGATGCGGATCGGCCGCAAACGGTCGCAGGATTCATGGATTGCCTCGCTCGCGTACCGGATGTTTGGCCAGCTTGCGTTGCAGCGTGCGGCGATGCAGGCCGAGCCGGCGCGCCGCTTCGGAGATGTTGCCTTCGCTCTCGACCAGCACGCGCTGGATATGTTCCCACTCGAGCCGGCGCAGCGGCGGCGCGTGTTCACTTCCGGTTGCGACGACGTCGGCTTCGCCGTCGTCGTCGCGCAGCGCGCGCACGATCGCGTCGGCGTCGACCGGCTTGGCGAGGTAATCGTGCGCACCGCGCTTGATCGCTTCGACCGCGGTCGCGATCGAGGCATAGCCGGTCAGCAGCAGGATGCGCAGGTTCGGCGCGATCGCGAGCAGTTGCGGGATCAGCGCGAGGCCGTTGTCGGCGCCGAGCTTGAGGTCGAGCACTGCGTGCCGGGGATGTTCGCGGCGCAGCAGGGCCAGCGCCGCGGCGGCGTCGTGGGCGACTGCGACCTCGAAGCCGCGCGCGCCCAGCGCGCGCGCGAGCACGCGCGCGAAGGTTTCGTCATCGTCGATCAGCAGCAGGCGTTCGGGCTTGTCCATGCGAGGCAGTTTCCGCGGTATCGGGTGAAGGGGATGCCGCCGCCTCCGCGGCGAGCAATGTCCGCAGCGGCAGCGCGAGCACCGTTTCCACGCCGGTAGCGCCGGTCTCGCGTGCATACAGAGTACCGCCGAGCCGCTCGGCGGTGGCATCGGCGAGTGCGAGGCCGATGCCGAGCCCCGTGCTCTTGCTGCTCTGGAACGGATTGCCGAGCGCCGCGGCCATGCCGGCGGCGAAGCCGGCGCCCTGGTCGCGCACGCGGAATTCGAGCAGTTCGCCGTCGAGGCGTATCTGCAATCCGATGCGGTCGGCCTGGTTCGCGAGCGAGGCGTCGGCGGCGTTGTTGAGCAGATTCAGCAGCGCATGGCGCAGGCCCGCCGGCACGACGATGGGAAGTGTTGCCGCAGGTTCGGGCAGGTCCACCTCGAGCGCGACTTCGGGGCGCAGCAGCCCGTAGCGGTGCTCGCATTCGGCGACGAAATCGCCGAGTCCGCGCCGTTCGCTGGCCTGCGCGAGCTGCGCCTTGCCGACCGCGACGAGCTCGCGCAGGCTGTCGCGGCAACGCTCGACCTGGCTGTCGAGCAGTGCCAGGTCTTCGGCGAGCACGCCTTCGGTGTGCTCGCGGCGCAGCTCCGTGATCAGGGTGCGCATGGTCGACAGCGGCGTGTTGAGTTCGTGCGCGGCGCCGGCGGCCTGCGTCGCGATCGCGAGAAAACCTTCGTCGCGCAGCGCGCGTTCGCGGATGCGCTGCGCGAGCGCCTGGTTGTCGCGCAGCACGAGCGCGAGCCGCGAGATGAACCAGCCGAGCAGGCAGGCGCTGATCAGGAACGACATGGCCATGCCGAGCACGTGCAGGCCGCTGCCGAGCGGCGGCAGCGGCTGGTTCCAGCGCAGCAGCACGAGATAGGTGCCCAGCGACATCAGCGCGACCGCGATCACGTGACGCGGACTCAACGCGGTCGCGACAAGCGTGATCGGCAGCAACAGCAGCGCCGCGAACGGATTCGTGGCGCCGCCGGTCAGGAACAGCAGCCAGCCCAGCACGACCGTGTCGATCGCGACGTGCAGCAGGAGCTCGCCCGCGGCGACCGGCCAGGGCTGCGCGAGGCGCCAGCTCACCGCGAGCGCGAACGCG
>CAMLSI010000438.1 GCA_946482585.1 uncultured Lysobacteraceae bacterium | reverse complement strand
TCCTGAGTTCCGCCGCGTTCGCGCAGCAGGCGCCGTCCACGGACGACGAAGGCGCGAATACGCTCGAAACGATTTCGGTACTCGGCACCCGCGGCACCGCGCGTACGGCGACCGATTCGGCGGTGCCGATCGACATCATCAACGCCGAAGAGCTGCACAACCAGGGCTCCACCGACGTGCTCGACGCACTCAAGGTGCTGGTGCCCTCGTTCAACGTCAGCACGATCCCGATCGACGACGCTGCGTCGCTGATCCGGCCCGCGAATCTGCGCGGCCTGCCGCCGGACAACACGCTGATCCTCGTCAACGGCAAGCGCCGCCACCGCTCCGCGGTCATCACGTTCCTCGGCCACGGCCTGTCGGACGGTTCGCAGGGTGTTGACATCTCCGTGTTCCCGTCGCTCGCGCTCGACCAGGTCGAAGTGCTGCGTGACGGCGCGGCCGCGCAATACGGCTCCGACGCGATCGCCGGCGTCATCAACTTCGGCCTCAAGCGACTGAGCGAAGGCGGCCAGGTCGAGATTTTCAGCGGCCAGAACTATGAAGGCGACGGCTTCACGAAGCAGGTCGACGGCCAGATCGGATTCCCGCTCGGTCCGGACGGCTTCGCGACGCTGACCGCCGAATGGCGCGAGGCCGACCCGACGTCGCGCAGCGTGCAGCGTGACGACGCGGCGGCCGCCGCAGCCGCGGGCTACCCGAACGTTCCGAATCCGGCGCAGATCTGGGGTTCGCCGGAGATCAGCAACGACCGGAAGTTCGTCGGCAACTTCGGCTGGAAGGGCGAGAACGTGGAGATCTACGGGTTCGACAACATCTCGCGCCGCGACTCGGACGGCGGCTTCTACTACCGCAACCCGACGTCGCGCGCCGGGGTGTATTCGAACGACGGCGGCCAGACGCTGCTGGTCGGCTCGCTGAACGGCACCACGAGCTGCCCGTCGATCGCGCTGCGCGATGCGGCGGGTAACCTCATCCCGTATGCGACCGTCGCCGGCCAGGTCGCGGCGCTGCCGAGCAACTGCTTCACGTTCCTCAACGTCTTCACCGGCGGTTTCACACCGCGTTTCGGCGGCGAGATGGAAGACCTCGGGTTCACCGGCGGCGTCAAGGGTCGCTGGGGCGACTGGCACTACGATTTCAGCGGCACGTACGGCAACAACGAAATCGATTTCTTCATGTACAACACGGTGAACGCGTCCCTCGGACCGAACCAGCCGGCTGGGTACTACTTCCGCCCGGGTTCGAACGAACAGACCGAGCACATGTACAACTTTGACCTCAGCAAGGCATTCGAGCACGTCAACCTCGCGCTCGGCGCCGAGTGGCGCAGCGAAGAGTTCCGGATCGGCGCGGGTGACGCGGCGTCGACCGCGATCGGTCCGCTGACGTCGCAGGGCTTCAGCATCGGCTCGAACGGCTTCCCGGGCTTCAACCCGCAGACCGCCGGCCAGTGGTCGCGTGACAGCTGGGCGGTCTATGCGGACCTCGAGGCGCACGTCACCGACAAGTTCCTCGTCGCGGGCGCGGTGCGCTACGAGGACTACGAAGATTTCGGCAGCACCTCGAACTGGAAGCTGACGGGCCGCTACGACTTCAACGACAGCTTCGCGCTCCGCGGCGCAGTCAGCACGGGCTTCCGCGCACCGACCCCGGGCCAGGCGAACGTGAGCCAGATCACCACGGCGTTCATCGACGGTGAGCTGCGCGACACCGCGACGCTGCCGCCGACGAACGCGATCGCCGCGTTCTACGGTGCCGAACCGCTCACCCCCGAGGAATCGGAGAACTTCTCGTTCGGCGCGGTCTGGACCAACGGTCCGTGGAACCTCACGGCCGACTACTACCGCATCAAGGTCGACGACCGCATTGCACGCAGTACCGACTTCACGATCACCGATGCCGACCGCGCGGCGCTCATTGCCGCCGGCGTCGTCCAGGCCGCGTCGATCAGCCGTGTCGGCTTCTTCGTCAACGACTTCGACACGACGACGCAGGGTATCGACTTCGTCGCGAGTGTCGACACCGACCATTTCGGCGGCGAAACCAACTACGCGCTCGCGTACAACTGGAACGACACCAAGGTCGACAAGTTCACGCCGGGCATCATCAGCGAGGCGCGCATCAAGAAGCTCGAGGAGTCGCTGCCGAGCACCAAGGGCTACTTTACGGTCCACCATCACCGCGGTCCGTGGGACCTGCTGGTGCGGGTCAACTACTTCGGCTCGTGGTACGAAGACCACCTCGACAGCGACGTGGTCCGCATCGAGGACGGCGGTCTGCCGATCTATGAAGACGCCGCAGTCACGGTCGACCTCGAAACCGGCTGGAAATGGGATTCGGGTTTCTTCGTCCGCGTCGGCGCACAGAACGTGTTCGACAAGACGCCGGACAACAACCCGTGGGGCGCTGCTGTCGCGGGTGCACAGTACCCGGTGCACTCGCCCTACGGGTTCAACGGCGGCTTCTACTACGCGCGCCTGGGCTGGAAGTTCTGAGTTAGACCTGCGCGAATAGGTGAGCCGGCCCGAGCGCGCGTAGCCCACGCGCGTTCGGGCCAGGCCGCCGATGCCAGGCAGCCGCTGCACCGCTTCATCGCTCCGGGCGCCATGATCGCGGCTTCCTGCGCGTGATTTTCCCCTCATCGGGATGTCGAACCTGACCGGACTGCCCGGAAGGTCGATGGCCCGCTCCCCCGCACCTTGACGAGTCGGCCGCCGGGCGTTTGTCCCATCGGACAGTACTTGCCGTCACCTCGATCCGGTGACCCGGTCAACTTCCGCCTCCTTTTGCGATAGCGCTGTCAGCTTCCTTCGCACCCGCAGCGCAGCTTCCCCCCAAGCCACTGATTTGGAAAAAATCATGGCGTACGACCGCGTTTGCGCGCACCGACAGCGGCGGTATCGGTGATCCCGGAAAACCCTGCCGCACCCGGCGGGAAATCGCGTTTCACCGGTCGCGGTCGTCCGGGATTGCGACCGGCAGCATGGCTGGCCCGCGCCGAGCCGCCCCGTTCCAGTGCTTCGGGTTCGGATGGACTGGGGCCGGTCGGCGTTTCGAGGAATTGGCGGGCATCGCCGGAGCTGTCCCGAGCCTGGCCGGGCGTCAAGACTTTCAACGCATGAAACTTGTATAAAGTTGTTGCATTTTAGCTTTATCCCGCTATCCTCGGCCGCCAGGATGCTGGGATTTATACAGTGACCGGTGCGATCGCTTGATTCCTCGAAAGACTCGTCGAAATCTTCGGAAAGGACAGCAGATGCAAACCACACAGAGTACGGAAGGCAACACCACGCTCGCCAAGACCGCGTTGGTGGCAGCCGAGGTTCTGATCCCCGGCGCGTCGAACATCGTTGCCGGCAATCTCGGCACCGGCGTTGCACATCTCATCGGAACGTTTGCTGCAGTGGCGGTGCTTGCACCGACGATGCCGATCCTCGGCGCGCTCGCTGCGGTCGGCCTGCGCGTCAACTCGTACAAGCTGGCGACCACGGGCGCGAGCCTGATGAGCGATGCCAGCGCTGCGATCAGTGCCGCCAACGACAGGATCAACAAGACACCGGCAGCGGCGCCTGCTGCGCCGTCGGGCAAGGCCTGAGGTCAAGCCGGTTCTCCGGCCGGCACGCGTAGCGCGCCGGCCGATCATTCAAAGACTAGGTTCCAGGTGCTGGGCCTGATCGCACACATTGTGATCCGGTATCGCGGCACGTTTTCGCGTGTCCGAAGCACGCCATTTCCTACCTGGATGTCCGTCCGCCGGGGGCGCAGTGCGGATCGAAACAGAATCACCAGATCAGAACCACTACGTCGAGGCGCTGCGGCGCGCCTCGATTCAGATCCGTGCGCTGCGTGACGAGAACGCCGCGCTGCGCGCAAGCAGTCCGATCGCCGTAGTGGGCATGGGCTGTCGCTATCCGGGCGGCGCCGACAATCCCGAACGCTTCTGGAAATTGCTCGCCGAAGGTCGCGACACCGTCGCGCCGATCCCGCGCGACCGTTTCGACATCGACCGATGGTATAGCGCGAATCCGGCCGACCCCGGCCGCATCTATGTGCGCGAAGCGGCGCTGATCGGCGACGTCCGCGGCTTCGATCCCGGCTTCTTTCGCATTACGCCCGCCGAAGCCGAAGCGATGGATCCGCAGCAGCGCCTGCTGCTCGAAGTGAGCTGGGAGGCGTTCGAGGACGCGCGGATCGACACACGGCGCCTCGCCGGCACGCGCGCGGGCGTGTTCATCGGACTCTCGAACTACGACTACATCCAGGCGCACGTCCATTCGGGCGATCCGGTGCGGATCACGTCCTATT
>CAMLSI010000437.1 GCA_946482585.1 uncultured Lysobacteraceae bacterium | reverse complement strand
TTCGAGGCGATGATCGCGGGTGCGCTGGGCGCTTAGCCCGTCGTTCCCACACTCCGTCTGTTGCGGCCGCCGATACGCTGGCCCTGACGCGCGCTGTACCCTCGTGTCGGCTCGACGTCGTGTCGGTCGTGTCGGTCGTGTCTTCGCCGCCAGTGGGTCCGTGGCGCGCATCAGGGCGGCGTCTCCACGACCGCGCTGCGAACAGCTGTGAGAAAGGCGGGCAAAGTCTCGCCGCGTCGCGCGCGGTGCCTGCTTCCTACGAGGCGGCGGCATTCGTCGTGGTCGCTGGCTGACGCAGCGTCACGTCCATATGCGGGGTCACGGAAATCGCGACGCCGCGGACGCGGAACTCGCGCAGGATCGCGCCATGCAGATCGTTGCGCACGAGGCTGCGCTCGAACGTCGCGCCGACGAACACGGTCAGCTCGAAGTCGAGCGAATTCGTTCCCAGGGCGACACACCAGCAGTTCGGTCCCGGCTCCTTGAGCACTTTCGGATGGGCGCGCGCGAGTTCGAGCAGCAGGGCGCGTACCTGGTCGGGGTCGTTGGCGTAGGCGACGCTGACCTTGATCACGACGCGTGTGGTCGTGTCCGTCAACGTCCAGTTCGTGAGCTGGTCAGTGATGAAGGTCTTGTTCGGAATCACGACCTCCCGGTTGTCCCAGTCGACGATCGTGGTCGCGCGGGTGCGAATGCGCGTGACAGTACCTTCCACGCCGCGGATCGTGATGATGTCGCCGACCCGGATCGGCCGCTCGAACAGCACGATCAGACCCGAGACGAAGTTGGCGAAGATTTCCTGCAGGCCAAAGCCGAGGCCGACCGTCAGTGCCGCGGCCATCCACTGCAGTTGCCCCCAGCGCAGGCCGAGCAGCGACAGCCCGAGCACCGTGCCGACGATCGCGAGCGCATAGCGCGCGACCGCGGTGATCGCGTAGCGCGTCGGCGCGTCGACGTCGAGGCGGCGCAGCACGCCGATCTCGAGCAGACCCGGAATGTTGCGCGTCGCGATCCAGGTCAGCATCAGCGCGACCGCGGCGAACAACAGCGAGCGCAAGGTCACATGCACGGTGACGCTCTTGCCGTCGGCGACGTAGCTCGTCTTCCAGGCGCCGACGTCGCCGAGGTAGGCCAGCGCCGGCGTCACGTCGGACCATACCCAGAGCAGCACGCCGGCGAGCACGACGAAGGTCAGCGCGCGCAGCAGGCGACGGGTCTGCTGATTGATGCTGGCCAGCGTGATCTGTTCGGCTTCGGCCGCGAATTCGGGGCGCGATTCGAGATCGGGATCGTCGCGCGTGGTCTGGTCGTCGCGCTTGTCCTCCATGCGCTTGAGCGCGAGCCGGCGTTCGCCGAGCGACAGCCAGCGCAGCGCCATGCCGTTGAGCACGCTGATCGCGAGGAATGCGATCGCCGATTCGACGAACGGCGTGGCGAGCGCCATCGCCGTCAGGAAGTAGCCGGCGATCGCGAGTACGGCAAGTCCGAGCGCATGCGCCGTCAGCAGCAGGCGCAGCAACTGGCGCGCGCGTACCGGCTCGTTCTGGCCGCTGCGCTGCGACCACAGCGCGCCCGGCGCGAGCACGCGCCAGCACAGCCAGCCCATGAGCAGGCTCGCGGAGACGAACACGACGCGCGCGAGGTCGGCGTTGGCGAGCTGCTCGCCGAAGAAGAAATAAAGAGAAAGGAAAAACTGTACCGGCAGGAATGCGCGCGTCATCCAGCGTCGCAGCAGTTCCAGGGCCTGTCGACGGCCCTGCGACCAGCGGAAATGCGCCGCGGCCAGTCCTCTGTCGGCATTGAGCCAGCGCAGGAATTCGAGCGCATACAGCGGCGCGATGAGTTCGACGAACGCGAGGCTCAGCGCGTCGGCGAACGGATAGCCGGTTTCGCCGGCGCGCGCGAGCAGGCGCGACAACACCCAGACCAGCACGGGCCAGGGCAGGGCGGCCGAAAGATTCAACAGCAGTGCCTGCCCGCTCAGGCGATAGCGGTCGGTACGGATGCGCCGCGTCGGTTGCGCGAGAACGTCGAGCCGCGCCGGTACGCGGCGCCGCCAATACCACAACGCGACGACGAGGGCGCCGCCGAACAGCGCCGGCAATGGCCTGGACCATGCCAGGCGCGCCGTCTGGCGCATGGCGTCCCACCAGCGGCCCGGCTGCAGCATGTCGATCGCGCCGCGCGCGGACTCGGCGACGACGTGCCGGTCGAGCGGCGCATGGCTCGGCGTCCACAGCAGGCGCGCATCGAGCAGGTCGCGCAAGGTCGCCGTGTCCTGCACGAGGCCGGACAGTTCCTGCTCCGCGTCGGCGAGGCTGTCGGCGAGCCGGTTCTGCACGAGGCTCAGCTGCGGCACGACTTCGGCGCGCGTCGCGAACAGCCGGTACAGCGTCTGGCGCAGCATGCCGTCGGCCGCGACGGCATCGGGCGGCAGCCGCTTGAGTTCGGCGGCGACGGGCACCGACGGATCGGCGAGCAAGTCGCCGGTTTCGCGCAGTTCGATCAGCGCGATGCGTGTCTGCGCGAGCTCGGTCTGCAGCGTCGCGAGCTTGCGCTTGAGCGCCGGGACCGGCTGCAGTTTGCGCCGTTCGGCCAGCAGGACCAGTCCGACGGCCTCGCTGACGCCGCTGTACTTCACGCGCTCGGTCGTGTTCTTGAGAGCGAGCGCCGTTTCGCGGCGCAGGCGCGCGTAACTGTCGCGGCTCTCGCGGACTTCGGCCAGATGGGCGACGCGCTGCACGAGTTCGAGGCCGTACGTCGCATTCTGCCGCGCGACGTCGCGCACGACCGGATTGTCTTCGGCCATGTCGGCCGCTTCTTCCTGCAGTCGCGAACTCAGGCTGAGCGCGAGCGCGCGCGTACGGTCGAGAATCAGGCTCTGGAGTGCGTCGACCTTGTGCTGGCGTTCGCTGACTTCGCGCTGGCGCTGGCGCAGCCGCGCCGATTCGAGGCGCACCAGCGGCTCGTAGTCGCGCAGTTCCTCTTCGAGCCGCGCGATGCGCGCGAGTGCGAGTCGCAGCGACGCCTGGCGACGCAGCCGGTTCGCCTCGACCAGCGGCGCGGGCGCATCCTTTTCCGCCGCTGCGGGCTGTCCGGCCTTTTCCGCATCGGCCTGCGCCTGCTTGAGTTCGTCGCGGATCTGTGCCGGCCGCTCGTGCTGCCCGGTAACGCGCACCTGCAATTGCGCGACGTCGGCCTGAGCGCTGGCGAGCGCGGCGCGCTCGTCGCTGCGCTGTGCTTCGAGCTGGGTCACGCTGGCCCGTTCGGACAGGCTCGCGCGCCAGGCCAGGAGGGCCGCGGTATTGTCCTGCAGCAGTTCCTGCTCCAGCGCTTCCGCGTCGGCCGCCGCCGTCGCGGCCTCCGCGCGCATCGTGCGCAATTCGCCGACGAGCGCGGTCGCGCGATCATCGTCGGCCTGGGCCGCGTCGAGCAGGGTCTTGATCGCCTCGGTCTGCAGCGCATCGGCGTTCTTCGCATCGGCCAGGGCCTGACGTGCGGCCTTCAGCGCGGGAGCGATGCTGACCGGCAACGCATCCGTGCTCGCCGCCGCGCTCGCACCCGCATCGGGGAGCAAGTCCTTGAGCCAGCGCTGGCGCAACCGTGTCTCGTCGGCGACGTCGATATCGGCCAGGGTCGCATCGAGAATCTGCTTGAGTTCGGGCCAGTCTTTGCGGATCGCGAAGCCGAGCGCCTCGTCACTGCCGATCTGGCCGAGCACGACGAGCTGGTTGCGCACGCCGCTGCGACCCGCGGCAGCCTGGGCCGTGACCAGATCGCCGACGAGCACGTCCGCCTTGCCCTGAACCAGCGCATTCAGCGCCTTCGCGGTCGACGAATACGTCTGCATCACGGCGTTCGGCGCTAGCTTGGTCAGCGCCTCGTGGCAGACGTGCTGCTCGGCGACGGCGATGCGGTGCGATTCGATCTGGTCGAGACGGTCGATGCCCGTCTCGCGCCGCACGAAGGCCGCGCAGGGCAGGCGGAGATAGGCGGCGCTGAACAGCGCGATCTCCGCGCGTTCGGGCGAGGCGAACGCGCTCGACAGCATGTCCACGCGCTTGTCGCGCAGCGCCTGCAGGGCATCCTTCCAGGTCTTGACCGGCACCACGCGGAAGCGCAGACCGGAGCGTTCGGCGATGAGACGCAGATAGTCCGCGGCGAGGCCGTATTGCTGACCGTTGGCGTCGACGCCGTCGATCGGTGCGAACTCGGGGTCAGGCGCGACCCGGATCTCCGCATGCTGCTCGCGCCAGGCCCGTAGCGACTCCTGTGCGCCGGCCGTCCCGGTCAGCAGGACGAGGGTCAGCAACGGGGCGAGTACGCGCAGCCA
>CAMLSI010000436.1 GCA_946482585.1 uncultured Lysobacteraceae bacterium | reverse complement strand
CTCTGGACCGCGGACATGCGCGACCGCATCAAGCTCGCCGAAGGCTCGATCCAGGGCATCGCCGAAATTCCGGAGCGTCTGCGCGAAATCTATCGCACGGCCTGGGAAATCCCGATGCGTTCGCTGATCGACATGATGGCCGCGCGCGGCGCCTACATCGATCAGTCGGCCTCGCTGAACCTGTTCATGGAAAGCCCGAACATCGGCCAGCTGTCGTCGATGTACATGTACGCCTGGAAGGCCGGCCTCAAGACCACGTACTACATGCGCTCGCGCCCGGCGACGAAGATCGCGAAAACGACCGTGACCGCAGCGGCCGCACCGGCGCCGGCGATTTCGCAGCAGCAGGCGGAAGCCGCGGTGTTCTGCTCGCTCGAGAATCCCGAGTATTGCGAAGCCTGTCAGTAGCGCACAACGCCCTCTCCCCGAGCATGATCGAGGGAGAGGGCGCTTCGAACGCAGGAGCATCGGCAACAGGAACCGGGTTTCCGCAGCGCACGATCCACCTCCTCATTGCCGAGCCAGCGCAGCATCGCGCAGCCACAACCGGTACACCGTCATGAATGCAGTTCCGTTCGACAACACGTCCGCCGCCGCTCCGCGCCTGCTCGACGCCGGCTTCAATCTCACGCTGCGTCCGATGCGCTATCCCGGTTTCTACGACATGTACCGCGACGCAATACGCAATACGTGGACAGTGGAAGAAGTGGATTTTTCTCTCGACGTCAACGATCTGCGCAACAAGTTCGGTCCGGCCGAGCGGCATCTGATCGAGCGTCTCGTCGCGTTCTTCGCGACCGGCGATTCCATCGTCGCCAACAACCTCGTGCTGAACCTGTACAAGCACATCAATGCGCCCGAGGCGCGTATGTACCTGTCGCGGCAGCTCTACGAGGAAGCGCTGCACGTGCAGTTCTACCTGACCCTGCTCGACACGTACCTGCCGGATCCCGAAGCGCGCGCGAAGGCGTTCGACGCGGTCGAGAACATTCCGTCGATCCGGCAGAAAGCGGAGTTCTGTTTCCGCTGGATGAACTCGATCGACAAGCTCGATCGCATCGAGACGCGCGAGCAGCGTCGCCAGTTCCTGCTGAACCTGATCTGCTTCGCCGCCTGCATCGAAGGGCTGTTCTTCTTCGCGGCGTTCGCCTACGTTTACTACCTGCGCTCGCGCGGCCTGCTGCACGGGCTCGCGGCCGGCACGAACTGGGTGTTCCGCGACGAATCCGGGCACATGGCATTCGCGTTCGAAGTCATCCGTGTCGCGCGCGAGGAAGAGCCGGAGCTGTTCGACGCGTCGCTGCAGGCCGACATCGCGCAGATGCTCGACGAGGCCATCACCTGCGAGCAGCAGTTCGCCGAGGACGTGCTCTCGGGCGGCGTCGCCGGGCTTTCGCTGAAGGACATGCGCCAGTACCTCGAATACGTCGCCGACCAGCGCCTGGTCCAGCTCGGCCTGGCCAAGCGCTATCACGCACGCAATCCGTTCGCGTTCATGGACCTGCAGGACGTGCAGGAACTGACCAACTTCTTCGAGCGCCGCGTTTCGGCCTACCAGGTCGCGGTCGAAGGCGAAGTCACGTTCGACGCGGCATTCTGAGCGGCGTGCGCAAGTGAATACGACAACGGGTGTGACGCGCGGCGTGACCGAGGCGCGCCTGATCGAGATCGTGTTTCCCGATCATACGAACCACCTCGGTACGCTGTTCGGCGGCCAGGCGCTGGCCTGGATGGACAAGGCGGCGTTCGTCGTCGCGACGCGCTATGCGCGCCGTTCCGTCGTGACCGCGCGTTCGGAGCAGGTCGATTTTCGCCAGCCGGTGCGGCAGGGCCAGCTCGTCGAACTCGTCGCGCGCATCGTGTCGACCGGTCGCAGCTCGATGCAGGTCGAGGTCGACCTGATCGCCGAGGATCCGCTCAGCGGCGATGCGCGCCTGTGCACCCAGGGGCGTTTCACGATGATCGCGCTCGATTCGCACGGCACGCCGACCGCCGTCGCTCCGCTCACCGCCTGACGGACCGGCCCGCAGGCCGGAGGCGGCTGCCGGCTATCGCGGGCGCAGAGGGCAGACGCCTGCCCCTCTCCGGTGCGGTCCGACAAAGCCGCTACACTGCGCGCATGACATCCGCCGAACAGTCCTCCCTCGGTAAGCCCGTCGCCTATCGCGACGAATACGATGCCTCGCTGCTGTTTCCGATTCCGCGCGCGCTCAAGCGCGCCGAGCTCGGCATCGGCGGCACATTGCCGTTTCACGGCGTCGACGTCTGGAATGCGTACGAACTTTCCTGGCTCGACACCCGCGGAAAACCCATCGTCGCACTGGCCGAATTTCGCGTACCGGCCGCATCGCCGAACATCATCGAATCGAAGTCGTTCAAGCTGTATCTGAACACCTTCGCGCAGACACGGCTCGACGGCATCGACGAAGTCGTGCAGCGCCTGCGCCGCGATCTCTCCGCGGCGGCCGGGGCCGAGGTCGGCGTGATCCTGCGCTCGGCGCGCGATTTTCCGCGGCAGCAGCTGCACGAACTCGACGGCGACGTCATCGACGACCTCGACGTCGATATCGAGGCCTACGACGAGCCGCAGCCCGCCTATCTCGTCGCGGATCAAGCCGCCATCGTCGACGAATGCCTGGTCTCGCATCTGCTCAAATCGAACTGCCCGGTCACGGGCCAGCCCGACTGGGCCAGCGTGCAGATCCGCTACCGCGGTCCGCGCCTCGATCGCGCGGGGCTGCTGCGCTACGTCGTCTCGTTCCGGCGACACAGCGATTTCCACGAGCAGTGCGTCGAGCGCATCTACACCGATTTGCAGGCGCGCTGCGCACCGCAGTCGCTGTCGGTCTATGCGCGCTACACGCGCCGCGGCGGGCTTGACATCAATCCGTTCCGCGCGAGCGAAGCCGGCGAGGCGCCGGACAATCCGCGCGGGGCGCGGCAGTAGCGCGCAGGCTTCGATCGAACCGCGACGCCTCCGGCTTGCGATACGCCGGGCAGTCTATGCGTCGCTTTCGGCGAGCCAGACTGCGCGTGCGGGCAGCAGGAGTTCGCCGTCGACCCATCGTGCGTCGCTGCCGCTCGCGCCGATCGGCTGTGGCGTACGTGCGAGCGGCCATGCGATGCGCAGAGCCGTTTCGGACAGGTTGAACGCAACGAGCAGCGTCTGTGCCGATGTCGTGCGCCGGAACGCGAGCACGGGTTCCGGCGTGTCGACGAATGCGATGTCTCCGTGCAGCAACGCGGGCTGCGTGCGGCGCCAGGCGAGGAAGCGGCGCAGGCGCTGCAGGGTGGAAGCGGGATCGCGTTCCTGGCGGGCGACGTTCAGCACGGCGTGCGTCGCGGCGACGGGCAGCCACGGCGTCGTCGTCGAAAAGCCCGACTGCGTCGACTCATCCCACGGCATCGGCGTGCGGCAGCCGTCGCGGCCTTTGAAATCGGGCCAGAACGCGATGCCGTAGGGATCGCGGATCGCGTCGAACGGCAGTTCGGCTTCGGGCAGGCCGAGTTCTTCGCCCTGGAACAGGCAGACCGAACCGCGCAGGCAGCAGACCAGCATCAGCAGCTGTATCGCGAGGTCGCGCGACGGCTCGGCGCCACCCCAGCGCGTGACGACGCGCTGTACGTCGTGATTGGACACGGCCCAGCAGGGCCAGCCTTCGCGCATCTGCGCTTCGAGCTGCTCGATGGTGCGGCGAATGTGCCCGGCCGAGCCGTCTTCGGTCAGCAGTTCGAAGCTGTAGCCCATGTGCAGCCGGCCGGCGCGCGTGTATTCCGCCGTGGTCGCGAGCGAATCCTCGGCCGAAATCTCCCCAAGCGCCGCGGCGCCGGGGTAGCGGCCCATGAGCGCGCGCAGGCGCTCGAGGAACGCGATATTTTCCGGTTGCGTATTGTTGTAATAGTGAAATTGATAGGCGTACGGATTGTCGGCACTGAAGCCGCGTCCCGTGCGCAGTTCCACCGGCTTTGCCGGATTGTCACGCAACTGCCGGTCGTGGAAGCAGAAGTTGATCGCGTCGAGGCGCAGCCCGTCGACACCCCGGTCGAGCCAGAATTGCACGTTGTCGAGCGTCGCCTGCTGCACCTCCGGATGATGGAAGTTGAGATCGGGCTGCGTCGTCAGGAAGTTGTGCAGATAGTACTGGCGCCGCCGCGGTTCCCACTGCCAGGCGCCGCCGCCGAAGATCGACAGCCAGTTGTTCGGCGGCGTGCCGTCGGCCTGCGCGTCGGCCCAGACGTACCAGTCGGCCTTCGGGTTGTCGCGGCTCTCGCGGCTCTGCTTGAACCAGGCATGCTCGACCGAGGTGTGACTGAGCACCTGATCGATCATCACG